>JANZYY010000806.1 GCA_026419705.1 Fischerella sp. | reverse complement strand
GCTTCTGAGTTCCTGCAAATGGCGGGGAGAGCTGGTCGTCGTGGGATGGATGAAGTGGGGCATGTGGGGACACTGCAAACTCCTTTTGAGGGGGCAGAAAATGCAGCAGCTTTGGCAATCAAAAAACCAGACCCCTTGGTCAGCCATTTTACGCCCAGTTATGGCATGGTGTTGAACTTGTTGCAGATTCACACCTTGGAAGAAGCGAGGGAGCTGGTAGAACGTAGCTTTGGGCAGTATTTGGCGAATTTTCACTTACGGCCAAGACAGCAGCATATTGCTGACCTACAAGCAGAACTAGCCCAAATTCGAACACAAATTGCTGCTGTGGAGGAAAGTGAACTTGCTAGCTATGAAAAATTGCGACAACGCCTGAAAGTAGAACAAAAACTGTTAAAGACCCTGCAACAGCAAGCATTAGAAGCCTGGCAAGAAGAAGTAGCAATGATGCTAAACTTTGCCGTGTCAGGAACATTACTAAGCTTGAAGGGTAAATATATTACAGTATCATCGCCGCTCGCGGCGGTGTTAGTAGGAAAAGCGCAAGTTTCCGGACAGAACCCCTACTTAGTATGTTTGGGGCGAGATAACCACTGGTATGTAGCCACAACAGCAGACGTCGTAAATTTGCACGCAGAATTACCACGAATTGATGTACCTCCAGAGTTGCTACCACCACCAGAAATGCCATTGAAACCAGGACAATCATATCCTGGTAACGAGGAAAGTTTGGCGATCGCCTCACAAATACCCAAACCAGACGATTCTCTGCATATAACACCAGAGGTAGCAGAACAACTCCAGCGCGTCGCTGCTTTGCAAGAGCAATTAGAGGCTCACCCCCTGCGTAAAGCAGGTAATGTCGGCAGTATTTTTAAAGGCAAGGTACGCATGCTGGAATTAGAAGCAGAAATTCAAGAGTTACAAGCACAGGTAGAGCAACAGTCCCAACGACATTGGGAAGAATTTCTTAACTTGATTGAAATTTTACAGTACTTTGAATGTTTAGATAATTTGGTGCCTACCCAATTAGGACAAATAGCAGCAGCAATTCGGGGCGAAAATGAATTATGGCTAGGTTTGGCACTTGCCAGTGGAGAATTCGATCCCCTCGACCCACACCATTTAGCAGCTGCAGCTGCGGCTTTAGTCACAGAAACTCCGCGTCCAGATAGCAAAGTACGCTTTGATGTCAGCGACGAAGTTGCAGAAGCTTTAGCGAAACTACGGGGAATTCGCCGCAAGATGTTCCAGTTACAACGTCGATATAATGTGGCTTTACCTATCTGGCTGGAATTTGAGTTAATCGCCTTAGTAGAACAATGGGCACTAGGTATGGATTGGATTGAACTATGCGATCGTACCAGTCTGGATGAAGGTGATGTTGTACGAATTTTACGCCGGACATTAGATTTGTTGTCGCAAATTCCCCACGTACCGTATTTGTCGGAATCATTACAGCGCAATGCTTACCGCGCCATACAGTTAATTGATAGATTCCCGGTAAATGAAGCAATTGAGTAGTTCAATGAAGGATGAGCGAGAATAATTAGTTGTACTATTTGCGCTTGTGTCTTGTCCCCATGCATTTGAGCAAACTGGTTAAACTTCTGCCAATCTGTGATTTTGGCGTTTATTCTTTGGAAGTCGGCTTAGGTGGGTAATGCTACACCCAGCTTGCATTTAGACTAATTCAGGTGGTTTCCCGGCCAAGCGATCGCTTCGCTGCATATTGCTTTCAGCTCTCGGATGATGCCAATAAAAGACTAGATGCAACTGCTAAGGAGCTTTTATACCGTTTCTCCAACAAATGAGTACAAATGTTCTTGGTTGGTAGTGAGTACTTAAGTACTCACTACGAACTATGTGTAGTTCTATTTTTGAGAATTGGTAT
>JANZYY010000805.1 GCA_026419705.1 Fischerella sp. | reverse complement strand
GTCTGTGGCTGATTGGGTGCAGCATTGGTAACTGATTTCGGTTGAACAGAAACCTTCACCTGTAAATCATTGCGTTGCGCTTCAAAAGTACCTGCTTGATCGTCTGTTGGCTGTTGAGAAATCTGCCAGTTATTTGCTTGAAACTGGCTGCGATAGAAACTAGCTATAAAATTACTGGGATCTGAACTCAGCCAACGAGTTGATACTCTGCGTTCTGGATCGCTAGCAGGAGTAACTTCTTGTAGTTGAGCGTTGTGATATATGGGAATATCTTTAGGAAAATCAGCCGGTAACTGAACAGCAGGCTGGCTTTGTTGGTTTTGATTTTGGCGATCGCGATTAGAAGTTTGGTTAGCACCAAAAATAACCGGGTTGTCTTTTAGCCTAGAATCTGCTGCCAAAGACTGCTCAAGATTTTTGCCAATATTACTATTGGCACAGGCTGTCAGGGAGGTGAGCAAAACTGCCAAACTAATAAAGACAGCTGAACGTTGAAAGTACAGCACAGCAAATCAAAAAAAATTGAGTGTCAATTTCTACGCTAGCGCAGAACAAATCATCTCTGCTGCCAAAAGTTATTAAAATCCGTATTCCTTGGCTATGAAACTTAATTACAAAAAGGTTAGACTAGAAAAGTGCGATCGGCAAAATTGCCGTTCCAAAAAGACAATTTTTCGTGAGGATGTCTCACAAATCCTATGGACGCGATTTACATTCCGCAGCTAGCCAAAGCGCCGGAACGGACACAGGAAATTCAAGTAAAAGAGTTCCTGCCTGATTTAGATACCTTAACACCAGTTCGCGGTCGCATTCGCGTACAGCATCACGGCAATTATCTGGAAGTATCAGGTCAAGCAGAAACAATTATTACTTGTACCTGTAACCGCTGTTTGCAAAACTACAATCATCGCTTGGTAGTTGATACTTCCGAAATTATCTGGCTAGACGAAGCCGCCGAGCAAGAACAAGCCTTGCCCCTAGAGCGGGAAGTCGCTGTGGAAGATTTAGTGGAAACTTTATCACCCTATGGGTACTTCGACCCTGGTGAATGGCTATACGAGCAAATGTGTCTAGAAATTCCTCAGCGCCAACTTTGCGATCTCAATTGTTCGGGTATCCAACCAATTCAACCAAATACTAGCAACAACAATTCCCAAGACAAGCGAGTCGACCTTCGCTGGGCTTGTTTAGAAGCTTTGAAAAAGCAACTTTCTTCGTAATTATTTGTCCTTTGTCATTTGTTCTTTTTCTGACAAAGGACGCTAATTTCCAAAAAAGCCAAAAATACCCCATCATAAGTTTTAATCTTACCAGATTGGAGTAACGTATTTTTTACAATTTCCCAAATAACGCAAATTCGTATACTAATTGAGAATTTATAGCGCAAAATCAGCATGCTTTCAAGTTGTTTGCAAATATTTATAAACTTTGTCATGGATTTTGTTAATCTCCATCGTTTGTTCCAAACAACAACCAACCACTAACAATCATCGCCAGAAATACATTGACATTAACACTAATGTCAAAGTTTAGGGTAAGAGAGTCAGTGCTGATTGAACTCTCATGCTTTACCCAAAACGCTTGCATCAATTTACCAAAGAACATTCAGACACCTTCGCCGCTATTGTTTGTGGACTGCTGTTATTAATTGGATGGTTGGCTCTGCACCTTGGCTGTTTGGGATGGGCACTGCTGCTACTGCCTGCAGCTTATATTATTGGTGGCTACAAAAGTGCCCGTGAAGGATTGACAACCCTAATTGAACAAAAAGAACTAGATGTAGATTTGTTGATGATTGTGGCGGCGCTTGGTGCTGCTGGTCTTGGCTGGTGGCGAGGAGAGTATTATCTCATTATCGATGGGGCTGTCTTAATTCTCATCTTTGCAATTAGTGGTGCACTGGAAGGC
>JANZYY010000804.1 GCA_026419705.1 Fischerella sp. | reverse complement strand
CGGTTTGGATGCTGCTATTGCTTACGCAGCTGGACAAGCAAAGTTAGGAAAAGATTGGCAGTTGCAAGAATATCCGCAATTTGAAACTTTGGGAGAGCGTCTATTTGGACGACCCCCAGAAGAAATGCAGGCTGCTTTCAAACTAGATGAAAAACACCTGAAATTACCAGCTCCGCTCATAGCTGAATTACAAAAACTGCAAGCAGAATTCTCCATGCTACAAAAGATGAACGATCCGCAGGGTGTCTACGCCCGTTTACCTTTCAATTTAAAAATTGAGTAGACTCAAATTTTACACCCTTGCAAAAAGACGGGGGCTTTTAATTTAGAGATTGCGACGCCATTCTCGCAATTCTCGTCACCAGGTTGAAGCTGGTGACGAGGTTGATGAATTATTTAATCGCCGAAAGCGCATGCCCGCATATACCTGCGGCTATAGCTGATGAAGCCGCCAAAGAAGGTTGATTGTAAACAACACCAGCTATGGCTCCTAAAACAAGAGCCATGAAAGCACTCAATGCTATTTGACGTAAGATACTCATCTTGATTCCTCTAACCTGGTTTTAATAGGGATTATCTATTCATAATTTTCTACCAATAAGGATAAATTACATGAGCTTGAGCCAATCACAAAATCTTGTTTGGCGTCAGGCGATTGCTATCGATTGTTGTATCAAAGTTGCTGACACTGAAGCAACAGTTGTGTAAAGTAGTTGAGGAATCTTTGCAATCCATCGAATTTTTTAGCAACCATCTATGGATAGAAAAACCAGACGCCTTTTACTGCTTGTAATTTCTTGTAGTCTAGCTGGTGTAATTTTAGGAGGTACTGCTAGTTGGGCAGAGAGTAATGCCTGTTTGCAAGCTAGTATAGTTACGAATGAGTGCCTAACCAAAGACCCAATCGCTAAAACTATACAGGGAATGAGTACTGGTTTGGTCGCTGGAGCAGGAGCGGCTTTTGGTGTAGCATGGCAGCACCGTAATGAAGATTAGTTGATAGTTGTTTGTTCATTCATGAGTTTTGAACCGGCGTTGCTGATTTGAGGCATGAATCCAAGGGTATCAGACGCGAAATTACCCTACCCGAACGCCTCCAGCGTAAGTGTCTGAAGGGTTTTGGAATCACACCAAATCCTGCACCATACATGGTTTCAGCAACGCCTTTGAGCTTTAAAATGTCTGTTTTGGGCTTTTAAAGCTCAAGCTTAAACCATACGAACAAACTTGGAGGTTGCTGACTTTCTGCTATTGTTTCTGATAGATACCGAGTTATACCCTTTCACGTTAATCACGATAAATATAAATTTTGTAGAGACGCGTACGCTGCAGGCGTTCGAGCAGGGTAATTTCGCGTCTCTACTATCTGTATTTGTAATCTGTATTTGTATTAGAGTTTTTGGGAAATGGTATTAGCTATACTAGCAGAGTTTTTACTGCTTCTCCTGGAGAAATTAATGTTTGACCTACTAGGAGCACGGCGAGACCGTTAGTTTGCGCTATATTAATCAAGTTGCCGGAATTTTGACTGCCACCAGCAACCTGAAATTCATAAACTCCATCTTTTATATGCAATTGCCCCCAAAAGTAAGTTTCGCGTTTGCCATCCGTTCGCAATTCTTGACAAGTGCGTGCTTTCACAAACTTTGGTTGCCAACCTTCTGCAAGTCCAGAAAGTTTTTTGATTGTTGGTTGTACAAACCGCCAAAAAGTCACTAATGCCGAAACTGGGTTTCCTGGTAAACCAAAATAAATCACTTGATTAGCAAAGGTAGCAACAGTCAGGGGCTTACCAGGTTTCATCGCCACTGTCTGAATGTGAATTTCGCCGCCTAAAGACTCAATAATTCGCTTAACATAGTCATAATCCCCCACGGAGACACCTCCGGAAGAAATAACTACATCAGCGTTAGATATAGC
>JANZYY010000007.1 GCA_026419705.1 Fischerella sp. | reverse complement strand
CCCTTAGCGCGATCGTGGACTGTGATAGTGTATGTTCGAGACATGTTTGTTTTGGATTTGGGATTTTTTGACAGAAATTGATTGCGGTTTCTTGAATTGTATTGTATAATTGTAGATCGTGGCGCCTGGAGAGATGGCCGAGTGGTTGAAGGCGCAGCACTGGAAATGCTGTTTGGGGGCAACCTCAACGAGGGTTCGAATCCCTCTCTCTCCGTTTTTATATGTATAATCAGCGTTTCAGCAATTGTTTTTGACTTTTTTCGTTTTGAGGGCGATCGCCAGTAGCGAAGATTCGGTTTTTGGCTGAGTGCAAAGATTAGACAAAGTCAGCGCACGCCTGTAGCAGAGTAATTTCCGAGTTTCATTCGCAGTGATTGGTTAGCAATCGACAACTAACAACCAACTAACCACGTAACTACTCTTTTTGTTCCATATAACTTAATAGCCAGTTTGCTGCTGTTGCTCTCCGAGTTTGCCGAGGACCAAATTCTCCAATTTTGTAGCCTTTAAAACCTAGTCTTTCTTTAAGCATTTGTTTTTTCTCTGGAGGAATTGAACGAGTCAGTTTAACTGTTGCTGGGCGACTGTTAATAAAATCTGGCGGTTCTGGATAATCATTTCGCCAATCGGGGGGTACTTGTTGATTGTCCCATTTTGTAGTTGCAGGATCGTAGCGATAGCCCAAGCAATTCCATATCAGTTGATTAACTGTAGCATCATCAATTTCTTCGTTGAGAATAGCCCAAATAGTTTCTGTGTTTAGTGGTGGCAAATTAGACATAAGCAATTCAAAAGCGAATCAGAAGAAGGTTTTTCTCTAAAACTATCAAACAAACTATTAGAATAATCATTTTTTTGAGTTCTCGATCGGAGAAAATATGGGCTAAAGTCTGTTTTCTGTCCTCTGAGATTTCCCTAACTCTTCTTAAAAAAAGGATTTAGGCGTTACGACCCTAGATAATTTATTTTGGTAATTTGCTGGTTAACAAAGACGACGTGATGATGACCGTGACTATCGCGATCGCGATGATGAAGATGATGGGGATGATAACCGGGATTGGGATTAAAATCCAGAGTTTAAATTAAAAGCCGGGTTATATGTCCATAAAGCAGGTAGACTGGAAATCGTAGAGAATATGCCTGTCAATGCAGAGTCTCACACAGATGTCGCAGTCAATCCGCGCCCACGTATTTATCTCTGGTAGAGTCCAAGGTGTAGGCTATCGCTTTGCCACTGTTGATACAGCTAGCCAGTTAGGATTAAGTGGTTGGGTGCGAAATCTCCCTGATGGTCGTGTCGAAGCTGTGTTTGAAGGTGTGCGGGAGGTTGTAGAAGAGATGATTCGCTGGTGTCATCAAGGCCCGCCTGCAGCTATGGTTAAAGAAGTGGTGGTGGAGTTTGAGGAACCGGAAGGGTTACGGAGATTTGAAGTTAGGCGTGTTGAGTAAACTGTCTTATCAAACTTAAAGTGGAAGGGTATGACTCTGTTCGCCCGTCCACAAGTAAAGACCCATCTTGCAATATCCTGCACAGGCCCGGCGGTAAACCGACTTAGGTTCTTAGGTTCGAGCCGCAGTAGTAAATCTTGCAAAATTTCGCCTTGCATTTAAAAATACCAAATCGCTAATCAACGACCAAAACTGCCGAGCCTTTTATTTTACCACTGCGAAGGGCGTCCAAAGCCTGGTTTGCTTCACTTAGTCCAAACAGATTTACCTCGGTTTGGATCGGAACTTTAGGTGCTAAAGCTAAAAACTCTTCTCCATCTCGGCGTGTAAGGTTAGCAACAGACCGCAAAATCCTTTCTCCCCAAAGAATTTCATAGGGAAAAGCAGGAATATCACTCATGTGAATACCAGCACAAACTACCACGCCGCCTTTAGCAACTGCACGCAAAGCTGCAGGTACTAGTTTACCTATGGGGGCAAAAATAATTGCTGCGTCTAATGGTTCTGGGGGTAATTGATCGGAACCACCCGCCCAAACTGCACCCAAATGGCGGGCAAATTCTTGTCCTTCCGTATCGCCGGAACGGGTAAAAGCAAAGACTTGACGCCCTTGATAACGGGCTAGTTGAATTAAGATATGGGCAGCGGAACCGAAGCCATAAAAACCGACTTTTTCGACATCACCAGTCATTCTGTAGGCGCGATAGCCAATCAACCCACCACATAATAGCGGTGCAGCTTGCAAGTCAGGATAGCCTTCTGGAATGGAAAAGCAGAAGCGGTAGTCGGCAACAGTATACTCGGCATAGCCGCCATCCAGATTGTATCCTGTAAACTGGGCGTAATCGCAAAGGTTCTCGCGTCCAGAAACGCAGTAACGACAGCGACCGCAAGTGTGACCCAACCAAGGTACGCCAACGCGATCGCCTATATGAAATTTTTCCACTCGTTCCCCTACAGCTTCTACAATACCCACAATTTGATGACCAGGTATCAAAGGTAGTTTTGGGTTTGTTAGTTCTCCATCTACAATATGCAAATCTGTACGACAGACAGCGCAAGCATGAATGCGAATTAGCACCTGTTCGGGATTGGGTTTTGGCACAGGGAGATCGCCTAATCGCAGAGGTTGATGCGGTACTTCCAGAAGCATTGCACGCATAAGCTACTAAAAAATCATAAAAAGTACGATTATTTACTCGTTCATTTCTTTTAATGTAGCCAAGGCTGAAGGCGACAATCGACTGAGATAGCGGAATATCCAGTATTTAAATATAGCGTCTAAAATCACGGGAAATGTGGCAATAAATAAAAATATCGCGTTGCGGCTTGCTGGTAAGCCCAAATGCTCTGCCAATCCTTCTAAAATTACCTCCCAACCGTGTGGTGAGTGAAATCCTACAAATATATCTGTAAACAAAATAATCAAAAAAGCTTTGGCACTATCACTCAGACCATAAATAATTTCATCTATAAATGATTTCACAATTACAATTTCCTTTTTGCTGGTAACTATCACGAATGCAAAAGCAAACAGCGAGATCGTATCAGCAAAAATATTACTAATTGCATCGCTGCTCTTTCTACGAAATTTGTCTGCTATTTCATGTGTTTTTTGTTTAAGCTTTTCTTCTATTGTTTCTGAGGATAGTGAGGGAGATTTATAAATTAAGCTTTCAAATTTTAATTTTTCTTCAAATAATTTTAATTCATGCAGGGCTTCTTCTTCCATTTGGGAATTAAGGAAAATTTGAGATGTATTTTCAGAGCGAAAATGTTCTACTATTGGAAACACTAATAATTGTTTAGATATCTGTTGAGTTAAAAGCGGTATAATCACTAGCATAAGCAAAAAGCGTATAGCTGTTTTTGTCCTCCTTCTCGAAATCTGGAAATTTTTAATAAATTCTTCTTCTGCTTCTGGAGAAAAATCAGTTCTGATTTTATTAATTGTTCTACCAATTGATCTTGGCAAAGCTCCTGTTTTTTGAGATGGGGGCGTAACTCTCATCTCGTTCATGTTAGATGCATCTGATTTCCCACTGTTTTTGTCATTACTGTTCATTGTTAATATTGAATAATCGACACCATCTTGTTGGGCATTGAGCATCTGGTATGGAAGATCTGGGTGTTCAAGGAGAGTGAAAAATCTGCTTGGTGTCTTAGTGTCTTGGTGGTTTAATAAAATTTATTTTTCACCACTAAGACACCAAGACACAAAGAAAATTTATTTGCCTTTGGCTCGTACTGCTAACGCAGTCGCGACAGTTTCCAACAGATAAGATAAATCGTACAATTTGGCTGGCAAGATCAACTTCTATGAGCAATACGCGCTATCCTAACAAAATTAAACTTCTAGCTCAATCTCTGCGTGCTATCCTTGTTGTCCTGACTATTGGATTTGTTGGTTGTAATTATACAACTGATTTAGCTAGTTCTTCTTCCACAAACACTACTACCACCACTAAGTTAAATAGCAATTTGCCCAGAGTCGTTGCTACTACAAGCGTACTATGTGACTTAACCAAACAAGTAGCAGCACAAACAATCAATCTTACTTGCTTAGCGTCCCCTAATGTTGCTCCCTACCTTTATCAACCAAAGCCAGAAGACAGCATAGTGATAGAGCAAGCAAAAGTAATTTTTTATAATGGATACGGTTTTGAACCAAGTTTGTTGAGGTTAATTAGGACGAGTAAGAGTCGTGCAGCCAAAATTGCAGTTGCTCAGCGTGCTGTTCCCAATCCATTAAAGTATAGGAGAAATGGCAAAATTGTTCCTAATCCTTATGTCTGGCACAATCCTAAAAATGGGATTAGGATGGTAGAGATTATTAGCAGTAACTTAAGTAAAGCAATACCAGAAAATGCGTCACTATATAACAGTAATGCTCAAAGAATTAAAAAGGAACTAAATCAGTTAGATGTGTGGATAAAATTACGCATTGCTAGTATTCCAACCAACAATCGTAAATTGGTGACAACTAATGATGCCATGGCTTATTATGTCAAAGCTTACGATCTTTCTTTTCCAAACTCTTTAAAGGGTATTAGTCGCGAGACAAAACCCACATCTGCACGAGTGAAAGCACTAGTTAGAAATCTCAGGCGAACAAGAGTACCAACTATTTTTGTAGAAACTAAAGTTAATCCTGAGCTAATTAATACAGTCGCTAAGACAGCAAAAGTAAAAGTTTCTGAAAGGCAATTATTGGTTGACAATTTGGGCACATCGGGAAACGAAGGGGACACCTACCAAAAAATGTTGACTGCTAATACTCGCACAATTTTAGAAGGATTGGGGGGAACATATCTGATATTTGAACCACAAGCTCTTACAAATCAATAGTAAATAATCATTGACCCCCACTTCATCTAAAATTGAGTGGCTCTTGTTCAGGAGGAGTCCAATCTCCTTCTGCGCTACCTTCTCAAGTTATCTGATTTCACTATGACCTGCAAAAACAAAGTGTTCGCGGCGGTTTCCTTGACTGGTATTAGGCCATTCAATGAAATAATGCCCTTCTTCAAAACGAAAATCCATGATTGGGTAAGTTCCAGGTTGAATATCTATACAACTTTCTTTTGGTAAATCTTTGACTTGCTCTGTTGAAGGTTTGAGAAAAGTAGGTATTTTAATAATTAAATTTTGTGGCTTGTTGTTTTCATCAGGGTTGCCAATTAAACCCTTAGTAATAGCATCAGCCATTGCTTTTGCGTTGAATTTAGCCATATCAATTGGTGAATCGCAAAAACAACACTCAATTAAAATGGCTGGCATATTTGTATTTTTCAGAACGAAGAAATTGGCTTCTCTGATGCGTCTATCGTTAAATCCAAGTGCAACAATTTCATCAAGTACTTTTTTACCAACTTCACGTCCTTTTGGACTTAAAGCGAAAACTTCTGTACCGTGCGCTTTACCATTAAAGGAATTAAAGTGAATCGAAACATAAAAATCTACATTTGCTTGGTTGGCTTTATCTACTCTCTTGCGAAGAGAATCATTGACGCTAGTAGCAGAAGTTGGAGTACAATTAACAACAGTATGACCTGCTTTTTGTAAGTTTTGGATCGCAATTTCACCAACAGCTTTTGTTAAAAAGTCTTCTGTTTTATCAATTCCTTTAGCACCTGTGTCTGGAGGACAATTGTGACCAATATCTATTCCGAATTTCATGTGATGGACTCCTGGATTGTTTTTTAGAGTGGTGTCTCTTCTCTACTTCAAGTTAAAAATAGAGATTTTCGAAAGCAGAGTAGAGCATTGTGGCGATCGCTTTCATGCACTTCCATAACTCATATGAATCCGCTTGTTTACTTGTCGTTTCCGCAAAACTTCACTCCCCTCTTCTGTGTAAGGAGAGTGAGGTCTTTTTACACTCGGTAATTAAGCGGATTTGAGAACGGGTGCGATCGCCTCAACAGACATGAGTGTTTTGGCAATTATATGTAATATATATTACTAATTACTTAAAAAAGCAATAAGGGCAAAAACTCTGAATATTTCCTACTTAAAGTTTGTCGGCATCCAAAGATATACTTAAAAAATTATTATACAAGTGTTTATAGTAACATTGTCTTCGACAAATTCAAGCATTTATGGGGATCGGTTTATGGGTATCAATGACAAAGGACAAACCTATTACCATCCCCAACTACCAGGACCACCTTTGAAAGGACCAACAATATCGCTTGTAATCCAACCACCATAGAAATTACCCGGTTGGGGTTGGACTTTTTCCCCGTTCACGTAACAAGCATCCATTAAATGAGCATAAAAAGCTATATAATCCTTGAGAGATGCAAAAGCCGGTGTAGGATGAGGATAAAACCAAGCAGCATTTTGCGCTTCTTTGTTGCCTACACGGACTGTATAATAACCAGCACTTCCCTTCCATTCACAAAAACTAGACTGTGGTGATGGAATGAGGTATTCCATTTTGATATCTGCTGGGGGAATGTAGTAAGAAGGTGGATGACTGGTTTCTAAAACACGCTTAGCACGGCGAGTGTCTGCAATTGTGACACCATTAAATATCACTTGGATATGTTTGTTTGTTTCCTCCAAGCGAGGAGGACGAGGATAGTCCCAGACCGATTCTTGTCCGGGATTGGGTTCGATGCGTTGAGGTCTAATCATTATTATTAGCTGTTTGTTGTTTGTTGTTGGGATTAAATACTCACTACTAACTAATTTATTTACCACGCCATAACTTCTGTAACATCTGAAAAATGCTCGCGAATAATTCTTCTAGCCAAAGCATACTCCGATCCAACAATTCTAAAATTCGTTCTAGTGGATGCTTTTCATACCCGACTATTTTGGCTTTCGTTTCAATCCAGTCCGGTTTTGCTTCAACTCCAGTAGCTTGGTGGCTTTGCTGCTGAGAAATTTTAGTGCGATCGCCGTGTTTTTCCAACTGAGAAATAGTGGATGCAGTGTGTGTACCAGTAGTGAATTTAGCAGATTGTTTTTGCCGTTGTACTAATCCCGCACTGGATTTGCAGTGGGTTGTACAAACAGCAAAATTTGGAGTTGAGTAATCTGCAACTAACTGTTGATTGCTGACTTGATTATGAGTAGATTCACTGACTGCGTGAAAATCACCAAACAAATCGCTCTCGCTGAGCCACAAATCTACTCCTTCACTTTGCAACTCAGGCTTTTTCAGGAAGGTTTGAAGAGTAGAACGCTGTAGAAATTTTTTGCTTTGACTGGGTGTAGTTTGCTCTAGTTTTTTAGCTGGGTGTTCTCCAAAAAAGAAATTGATAGCTGCCCAAATTAAATTCTGAATATTTGACGTTTGATTTTTCAAATGGTGAGTAGCAACTTCTTCTTTGTAAATAAATATTTGGAAACGAGTTTGAAGAAATTGAATCAACTGCCAGCTAGCACGGGATACTGGCTCTAAGGTATTTGTTTCTAATTTGGCAACAGTTGCATCTAGTAATGTCAGCGATCGCTCAGTATTTAGTAAATATGAATACCCAATTCCAGGGGATAGCGCTGGCATGCTACTGGAAGTTAGCTTGGTCAATCGGTTATTAATTTCACCGAATAAATTTGTTTTTGCTGTTACTTGAGATAATCGCCAGCAACGCCAGTAGTTAGCGACTTCTGCAATAATTCGGTCTTGCAATTGTTGCTGTTGCTGGGGTGTGAAAATATCCAGAATTTCATTGTTTGAACTGACGAGTAGCAATTGCCGATTAGATAAATTAGAGGCAATTCCCCGGATGTGAACAAAAGGGGGAGTAAGTCTTGACTGAAGTTGTAGACTCTCCACAGCCTGTAGCACTTGCTGAATGGGGAAATCGGCTACTGGAAGAGTTTCGGGCTGGAAATCGGTATCATTGGCTTGTGCTTCTAACTGTAGTTTTTGTGGTTGCTGTCCGGGGTGTAGTTGTTTGTTTGCTGACTCAACAGCTTTTTGGATCAGCAGAAATACAGGGTATATGAGTGCTTCCAACGACCAAATGGCAGCAATTTGCAGATGGCGGAAGGTGCGTCCTATCCCTTCACTCCAGTGTCGAGATTGTTTGTGAACGAAGTTAAAAAGTCTGCTTTGATAGCGTTGAGAAGAAGCAGAAGCCATGGTAGTGAATTTTTGTTGAGAGCTTTATGTCAAGATCTGATTCTCGCCAAAGAATAAAGTGGTTGGTAGTTAGTGGTTGGTAGTTGACTACTAACTATTAACCACTATCCACTAACAGTCCACAAGAGAAATACATTATCTTTGACGCCATCATAATAGCGAAAATATGACCTCTCCCGTATCCCCATCCAATACTAAATTCATCTCAGCAGTAGTAGAGAAACTACGTTCTTTTTGTCAAGAGAATATTCTCCCGAATTGGCGCTGTTTGGCAGGGGATTTGGCTGTTGCTGAAGTGAACGCATCTTGCTTATCTGATTGGACACCTGCCCAACTCAATACTAAGGGACATATTGCTTGGGCTGGGGGACAAAAGGTTTTATGGTTAGCCCAAAAATTAGTAATTCCTCAAGATTTACAGGGTTATGTCCTACAGGGTTTGTATCTGCGACTGGCGTTGGTTTGGTGGGCAAATTCTGCTGAAATATATGTGAATGGAGAGTTGCTGGGTGAAGGAGATTTGTTTGATTGTTCTCCTCGGGTTTTACTTAGTCAGGCGGTAACGCCAGGGGAGGAATTTTTAGTAGCTTTGCGTTTGGTGAGTCCGGAACATTGTGATGGAGCGTTGGTGCGATCGCTACTAGTTTATGAATCCACTGGCGATCGCCGTCTCGATCCCGGTTTTGTGGCTGATGAGTTGACTGTGACACAGCGTTATTTAGAAAAATTTGCGCCAGAGAAGTTGGATAGTTTGGCAGCGGTGGTGGAAGAGGTAATGAACCGCCAAGACGCCAAGGACGCTAAGGAGGAGTTGGAGAGTTGGTTATATTCACTTCGAGAAAAGTTAATTGAATCCAAATTTTCATTTGGGCAGGGGGGTTGGGGGGAGCAAAAATCCAAAATCTATCTTTTGGCTCATGCTCATTTGGATATGGCGTGGTTGTGGCGTGTAAGTGAAACTTGGAGAGCCGCACAAAGTACTTTTGAGTCGGTTTTGAAATTGCAGGAAGATTTTCCAGAGTTGATTTTTTGTCATTCGACTCCAGCGTTGTATGCTTGGGTTGAGGAAAATCGCCCAGACTTGTTTATGGCTATTCAAGAACAAGTAGCAGCTGGACGTTGGGAAGTTGTGGGCGGTTTTTGGGTGGAACCGGAATTAAATTTGATTGCTGGCGAATCAATTGTTCGACAGTTATTATACGGTCAGCGCTACGTGCTGGAAAAGTTTGGCAAGCTTGCCACTGTGGTCTGGGTTCCCGATAGTTTTGGTTTTTGTGCTACTTTGCCACAGTTCATGCAACAAGCAGGAATTAAGTATTTCGTGACTCAGAAGTTGCGTTGGAATGATACGACCAAGTTTCCTTACAGTGCTTTTTGGTGGCGTTCCCCCGATGGTAGTGAAATATTTAGTTTGATGTCCGCACCGATTGGTGAAGGAATTGACCCAGTGAAAATGGCTGAATACGCGATTGAATGGCAAACTCATACTGGTTTTGCAGACTCGCTTTGGCTTCCCGGTGTTGGCGACCACGGCGGCGGTCCCACCCGTGATATGTTAGAAGTCGCCCGACGCTGGCAAAAATCTCCTTTGTTCCCGCAACTAGAATTTACTACTGCTGAGAAATATCTTCAGCAACTTCATTCAACACTCAACTCTCAAGAATCAACTATTTCCCCCTCTCCCAACCTCCCCACCTGGAACGATGAACTTTATCTCGAATTCCATCGCGGTTGCTATACTACTCACGGGGATCAAAAACGCTGGAATCGTCGTTGTGAAAATTTGTTGTACCAAGCGGAACTGTTTGCGGCGATCGCAACAATTAGCAATGGGGTAAGTTATCCAAAGGCGGAACTAGAAGCTGCTTGGAAGAAAGTGTTGTTTAACCAATTTCACGACATCCTACCTGGTTCGTCGATTACTGAAGTTTACGAGGATGCGTTGTCAGAGTGGCAGGAGGTGGAAAGAGTGGGTACAAAGATATTGCAGGAATCATTACGGGCGATCGCATCCCAAATTCGCTTTCCAGATCCGCCCAAACCCGACAGTTTGCCTGTAGTAGTGTTTAATTCTCTCAATTGGCAGCGTTCTGAAGTTGTCGCTGTTCCCCTACCCCCAGCAGCCACACCCAACCAGGAATGGCAGATTTACGATACCTCTGGACAGCAACTTGTCTCTCAGAGGAGTGAAGCATCAACCCTACTATTTTTGGCTAGCGATATTCCATCTGTTGGCTATCGTCTTTTTTGGTTGTGTACCTCTCAGCCTCAAAAAGGCAATAGTAGTGCTTATTATGAAGATACCAAATTGGGTCTGCAAAAGCAAGAACAATTTTTAGAAAAAAGATTGACCTTAGAAAATGAATTTTTGCAGGTAATTGTTGACGAGCAAACTGGTAATTTATCTAGCGTTTTTGACAAGGTTCATAACAGAGAAGTTCTCAATCAAGCAGGTGGAAATCAATTACAAGCCTTTCAGGACAGCGGTCAATATTGGGACGCATGGAACATCGATCCCAACTATGCCCAGCATCCTCTACCACCAGCGAAATTGAAATCTATTCAATGGCTAGAAAACGGTCAGGTACAAAGCCGCCTGCGTGTGAGGCAACAACTTTGTGAATCGGAGTTCTGCTGTGATTACATCCTCTCAGCAGGCTCACCAATGCTGAAAATCGCCATGACTGTTGATTGGCGAGAACAGCAAGTATTAGTAAAAACCGCTTTTCCTCTTAATCTAGAAGCAGACTTTGCCACCTACGAAATTCCTTGTGGTGCGATTCGTCGCCCTACCAAACCTCAAACTCCCGCAGAACAGGCAAAATGGGAAGTTCCCGCTTTGCGTTGGGCAGATTTGACAGAAGAGATTGGAGAAAAGGACAAGGGAAAAACTGCTAGCTTGTCTCTTCAATCCTCAAGCCAAAATCCAAATTCCAAAATCCAAACTTCTTACGGTGTCAGTTTGCTCAATGATTGTAAGTATGGTTATGACGCTCTACCAAATCAACTACGGCTCACACTTTTAAGAAGTCCCAACTGGCCCGATCCTCAAGCAGACAGAGGTTTACACGAATTCACTTACGCCTTGTATCCCCATGCTGGTAACTGGAAATCGGCTCATACTGTCCAACGCGGTTATGAATTGAATATACCCCTGCAAGTCATGGTGTGTCAAAGTAGTGTCACCTCCCACTCTTCTACCACAGAACAAACACGTGCAGAAAGTGGAGTGAGTTTCTTAGAATTATCGGCTGAAAATTTAATCTTAATGGCTGTTAAACAAGCAGAAGATCGCCCACACCAGTGGATACTCCGTTGTTATGAATGCTGTGGAGAAATAGCCGAGTTGTCTTTGCGGAGTGATTTGGAGTTGGTTTTGGGAGAGCCGGTAGATTTGTTGGAGTGTTCGATCTCAAAGACAGCATTTTCATTTTCACAAACAAGCTTGACGATTAAACCGTGGAAAATCGCCAGTTTTCGAGTGCAAGTGCACAATTCTGCAAGAATTTAGGGTGGTTGTTGGTTGGTGGTTAGTGGTTTTTTGGCACAACCATTAACAAAACAACCACCAACCAATTCCCATTTAATCTTCATGATCCTCGAATGGATCGCTCAATTGCTTAGAGGGGGGACCAAAAGCAGTATAAATAGATAGCGCCGTGATCAAGATCAAGATCGCAGCAACGGAAATGCTAAGAACTGTTGCGGGTTCCATAATTTCGGGATAGATTATGAGTGCTATTCTTATAGAATATTACAGAAGATTAAAAAATGCTTTGGCAACTGATCTTAAGGTGAAATATGGCTCAAAGGACGTGGTTGGGAGATATCCTCAGACCCTTGAACTCTGAATATGGTAAAGTTGCTCCAGGTTGGGGTACTACCCCCCTGATGGCTGTTTTTATGGGTCTATTTTTCGTGTTTCTGCTGATTATTCTGCAACTCTATAACAAGTCAATAATGATTCAGGACGTCAATGTTGATTGGCGGAGTTTAGGACGTTAATTGATACGAAAGCTTGAAAGCTTGCATCAAAACGCTTACCTACCCGGCGAGTCCGGGTTTTTTTGTCAAGTTGGTAGTTAGTAGATAGTAGTTAGTAGATAGTAGTTAGTATTTGCTTATTGAGTTTGACCACCAACCACCAACCACTAACCACTAACTATGTCTAAACTAAATTTGTGGGTTTCCGCAGCAGTTCTTGGGTTGACAGGAGAGAGCACTAATGAATGTATTTGGTATTGGTCTGCCAGAAATGGCTCTGATTATGGTTGTGGCGCTGTTGATATTTGGACCAAAGAAGTTGCCAGAAATTGGTCGCAGTATGGGAAAGGCGATTCGCAGCTTTCAAGAAGCTTCGAGGGAGTTTCAAAATGAGTTTCAAAAAGAAGCAGTTCAGTTAGAAGAAGCCATGAAGACTACTGCTGAAATAGAACCCAAGCAATTAGAAGCACCTAAAAAGGAAGAAGTGTGAAGATAAAATGCAGGAGGATAAGATATTAAAAACTTGATATCAGACTTGAGAATGACAGAAGCTACTGCCAAAACAGCTTTGGTGATTCCCCAACTCATTGTTGGCTTGGGGAATCCAGAGCCGAAGTATGAACAAACACGCCATAATATTGGTTTTGCCGCTTTGGATGCTCTATCGCGTTCTTGGCAGATTCCTCTGGCAGAAAATCGCAAGTTTCAAGGTGAGTACGGTGAAGGTATCGCACCAACAAAAAACAAGATTCGCTTACTGAAACCACTGACTTATATGAATCGCTCGGGAGAGGCTATACAGGCTGTTGTCAATTGGTATAAGTTGTCACCTGAGTCGGTATTGATCATTTATGATGATATGGATTTACCTCTAGGAAAGACTCGCTTGCGCTTGTCTGGTTCTGCTGGAGGACACAACGGTATGAAAAGCGCGATCGCACATCTGGGTACGCAAAACTTTCCCCGTCTCAGGATCGGTATTGGTAGACCAAAAGATACTACTAATAACAACTATGAAACTAATGCCGTTTCCCATGTATTGGGGAAATTTTCCGCTTCTGAAATTCAGCTTGTATCCGATGTGCTCCTGTTTGTCATTGAATGCGTAGAACTATGCCTCAAACAGGGAGTGGAAAAAGCGATGAACCGCTGTAACAGCAACGTAATTAAATTTCCTGAGCCGAAAAGCCCTTCTGTTGAGAGTTTGTGATTATTATAACTTGTAACTTACGCAAATCGCAGAGAGGAAATCCCAAGAAACCCTAATCTATTCAATACCAAAAAGTTTCACCGTGGGTAGACACGGTGTTTTTGCTTTTTTCTGGTTTGGTTGATGGGCAGCAATTTTGCTTGCTCCATCCAACCACAATCGGACACTTGACGCGCTCCGTACCCATGCAAGCCATTTCCCTGACACCCTCATTAGGAGTGTGGTTGCTCTTGCTTATTTTTTTTTAAATGATAGCGGCAGCGCTTTAGCTGATTTAACATTATTTTTTCAAGCAACGTCAGTACCGAGTCGATTTATTTGAAACGCCGCTTGCGTCTAGCAGCCACTGCTTTGCGTTTACGCTTTTCTAACGGTGTTTCAAAGTGCCGGTGATACTTAACATCAGCTAAGATGCCAGCTTTGGAAACCTGGCGTTTAAAGCGGCGCAGAGCCGATTCTATTCCTTCATTCTCTCCTAAAACCACCTGGGTCATTCTTGCGTTTTCCTCATGATCGATATATACCATTGTAATGCCGCCTTTACCTTGACGAAACTACATGTAAGGTACTTATGACTAAAAAGGTGCGATCGCTATTCAAAATCAGGGGATGTAGGGTACTGGCTACTGGCGAGAATTATGAATGATGAATACTAAATGCTGAAAATTTCATCATTCATAATTCTTATCCCTTAGTCCCCAGTCTGAACAGTCAGTGCAAGTTGATAGAGTTGGCGGCGGGATAGGGAAGTAATTTTTGCTAACTCGCGGCTAGCTTGCGATCGCGACATTCCTTGGGCAATCAGTTTTGTTAACTCAGCTTTTAATTCTACTTCTGATAGCTGCAATTGAGTCGGTGAAGCTCCTGCCACTACTAAGGTGTACTCTCCTTGGGGTTCGCGATCGCGACAGTAAGAAAGTGCCTGTGCCAGCGTTCCTCGCCAAAATTCCTCATACAATTTAGTTAACTCCCGTGCCAAGACAATTTGGCGATCGGCTCCAAAAATATCTGCTAAATCTTGTAAAGTCTCTTGCAAACGGTGGGGAGACTCGTAGAAAATTAAAGTGCGAGGTTCTGTTTTCAGAGATTCTAGGTGTTCTCGTCGCCTTTGGGCTTTCGCTGGCAAAAATCCTTCAAACACAAATTTTTCCGTTGGTAATCCGGCTGCACTTAAAGCCGTAATAGCCGCATTTGCACCAGGAATTGGCACTACCGCAATCCCAGCATCAATACATGCTTTGACTAATTCAGCTCCAGGATCGGAAATTCCCGGCATACCCGCATCTGTAACCAGAGCGATCGCTTTACCCTCACCCAACTGCTTTAATAATTCTGGGATGCGACTATGACGATTGTGTTCGTGGTAACTCAGTTGTGGAGTTTTAATTTGAAAATGCTGTAGCAACTTCCCCGTATGGCGCGTATCTTCCGCTGCAATCAGATCAACCGCTCGTAAAATTCGCACTCCCCGGAAAGTCATATCTTCCAGGTTACCTATTGGGGTACCGACAACGTAAAGTGTTCCTGGTTTTGGCTCGGTTTGCATGAAAGTTATTTGTTGGTAGTTGCTAGTTGATTGTTGATAGGGATACGTTTTAATACCGCTAAACCCACCCTTATAGTAGTTGGTAGTTGATTGTTGCTTGTTCCGACACCAAACACCAAACAACCAACAACAAACAACCAAAAACAAACAACTAATCACAAATGACAGGCTTATTTGTTGGTTTATTAACCTTGGATCTAATTTACCTTGCCCAATCTCTGCCCGAGAACAATCAAAAAATAGTTGCTGCTGACTATACTGTCGCCGCAGGCGGTCCGGCTACAAATGCTGCTGTTGCTTTTAGCTATTTGGCTTGTAGAGACGCGCTACCTCTCGTCTCTAGGTTGTTAGGTGTAGTGGGTTCTCACCCGCTGACACAGCTAATTCGTGAGGACTTGCAAAAATATCAAGTCGAAATCATTGACCTTGACCCCACCACAAAAAACCCACCTCCAGTTTCCTCTATTATTGTTACCCAAGCTAGCGGAGAACGAGCAGTAATTTCCATCAATGCTGTCAAAACTCAAGCCCACAGCCAAGCTATTCCATCAGATATTTTCCAAAATGTTGATATCGTACTAATTGACGGACATCAAATGACAGTTGGGATCGAAATTGCCCAAACAGCAAAAGCCAGAAATATCCCTGTTGTGATTGATGGTGGTAGCTGGAAACCAGGGTTTGACCAACTCTTACCATTTGTAGACTACGCGATTTGTTCTGCTAATTTTTATCCTCCCCATTGCCATACAGAACAAGAAGTGTTTGCCTATCTCAGCGGGCTTGGCATTTCTCACATTGCTATTACTCACGGCGAAAAACCGATTCGGTATCTGACACATTCACAGGGAAGTAAAATTGGCTTTATAGATGTGCCAAAAATTTCAGCTGTTGATACGCTGGGAGCTGGAGATATTTTCCACGGTGCTTTTTGTCATTGTATCTTACAGGAAAACTTCACAGAGGCGCTCGCATCAGCGGCAAAGGTTGCTGCTTTTTCTTGTCAATTTTTTGGCACGCGCCGCTGGATGGAAACCTCACCCCCTAGAGCGTAGGGACAATTCATTGTCGTCAGAGAAAAAACAGCAGCCTAAATCTATGTTAGGGGGGATCTCAGAAGACAGAAAACACACCCCAGTGGTTTGCCAAAGCAACTTTGCGGGGTTTGTAGTCGGCGCTTTCGCGCTGAAGCGCTAACTACAAACAATACTTACCCAGCAATTTCGGTTTGGTGGAGTACTAGGGGGAGTCAAAGCCTTAACTGAACTGTATTGCAATATATGGCGATTCTATGGCTGCTACCTTTTGAGCATTAACTAAAGCTTGATACACCATTGCTACGACCTCTGCGCGTGTCGCATCGCGGGTAGGATTGAGTTGTTTGAGTTGTGGGTAATTGACAATAATCTGTTTTTCACTAGCAACAACTATCTCGTCTTTGGCGTAGTCAGGAATTTTTGCTTGATCTTCGTAGGGTTTTAGAGTCTTGTTACCACTGGCGGTTAACCCCAAGCCATTCACCAGAGAAACTATAACTTGTACGCGCTGAATATTATCGTGGGGACGGAAGGTATTATCGGGATAACCAGAGAGAAATTGTCCCTGATATGCTTGTTGAATGACTTTATTTGCCCAGAAATCTGGCGGCACATCTTTGAATTTAATTGCTTGACGTTTGGCGGCTGGGTTGAAGGCTTTTACTAATAATGCAGCATATTGCGCCCTTGTCATTGTTGCGTCGGGTTTAAACGTGCGATCTGGAAAACCCTTGATGATATCTAGTTTGATTAATTCCTGAATAAACACAGCTGCCCAATGATTGTCAATATCTGTTAAGTCGGTAGGACTGGGTGTCGGTGTGGGTGTAGGAATAGGGGATGGCGTTGGAGTTGGTGTCGGTGTAGGAGTCGGCGTCGGTGTTGGGGTTGGAACTGTAGTATCGAGAAATTCAACACTACCCTGGACTTTTGCTGGATCTATTTGATTTCCTACAGAAACCAACTTATTGGAACTAGCATTTTGAATATCAAATTGACCATTATTGCGGAAGATGTTACTTCCCGGATCGTTGATACTACCAATATCTGGAAAGGCATTCGCAATTACTGTCAAACCGTCTTGCGCATTTCTTTCACATAAATTATGACGCAGTACCGGACGGGCTTCACCAGAAATGACTATTCCAGAACGGTTTTCGTAGATTTTGTTATCTATCAGTCTAGGGGAGGCTGTATCGCTAATGGTAATACCAAAACCTGTGTTGAAGCAGCTGTTACCTCGAATTTCGCCTTGGGCGTTCTTGGCGATCGCGATTCCATTAGCAGCATTTTCTCTAAATTGATTATCACGAATAATTGGCTTGCCATCGCCAGTGACAAATACTCCTTCTCGCTTGCATTTTGTGAATGTGCAATTGGCAACCGTGGGACTAGTTGATTCTATCCAAACCCCACTACCACGAGCAGCCGGATTTGTCACAGTAACACCCTTTAGTTCCGCGCCACTAGCCAGCACAAAAGTAACATTTTGACGGGCAAAAGTCCGGCTGAGGTATTCGCCACTACCTTCAATCAATATACCACTACCAATACTCGCTTCATTACCTATTACTGAGACTTGACTGGGAATTGACAAGGGAAATACTTCACCACTAGCAGCATTGTAACTACCACTTGCTAGTTTAATCTGCGTACCGGATGTCGCTTTCTTAAGGGCCTGTGTAATAGTTTTCAGAGGGGCTTGTTGATTACCGCTGGCACTATCATTACCACCAACGGGATTTACGTAAATATACTCAATCACTTTTGTAGCTTTCAAACACACATTGATATCCTACCGCCTACCCCTTCACGTTGCGGTAAATTCCTTAAATAAACTTAAGTATTTTTGTCACTTGCCCTTTTATCTATTTCTGCCAGCCGAGAGTTAAACCTGATGCAACTTTGTCCCACACTGTTTGCAAAACATCGCATCAGCATCGTGGAAGGCTAAGCCGCATCCTGTGCAAACAGTTTCTACCTGATTAGCAGTTTTAACCAATCGCTTAATCAAATCACCCACTTGCCAAGGAATTAGGGCAATACCTGTTAAAATCATCAAAACTGTTAGCAGGCGACCTAATTCTGAAATTGGCGTAACATCGCCAAAACCCACTGTTGTCATTGTCACAACTGAAAAATAAAAGGCATCCAAGAAAGTAGCAAATACTTTCTGATTAACAGGATGCTCGACTTGATATATTAAACCAGAGTATATAAATATAATTGCGAATAAAGTAAATAATATCCTGGCAAAAATTACACCATCTTCACTACTGATTCCAAATAAAAATTTTCTATCGATGAATCTAATTAATCTTAAAATTCTAAACCATCGTAATAAACGAATAAAAGTAATATTAACTGGGCTGAGGAAATATGGTATAATTGCGATCAAATCAATTAGAGAATAAATGCTAAAGATATATTGAATTTTATTTTCTGCACTCCACAAACGCAGAGAATATTCTAAAGCAAAAATTATCAAGATAATGTTATCTGTAACATCCAAATTAAATCTAAGATGAGCGGGAAGATTATAAGTCTCTGCCACAAAAATTCCTGATGACAATAAAACTAAGCCAGCAATTGTCAGATTAATAACTTTGCCCACTGGTGTTTCTAAGTCTGTTAAGTAAAATGCAGTTTTTTCTTTGGTCTTTTTTGTCAGCGACATAAATATCTATGGCATTTTTAATTAGCTTGCAAAAAATCACATTAAAAATGCTATCTAATCATCCTTAATTATTCTGTTTTCTCTGCACCTGATGCTGTACATCAAAAATTTTCATGTTCACAATCCTAATAGGATTGCTATATACTTAACAAGTATCCTTGCTAAGCACTAAATTCTATCTTGATTATATGACTCCAGAACATTTTATGCGTTTAGCACTAGCAGAAGCAAAGAAGGGAGATGCTCCTTACGGTGCAGTAATTGTCAAAGATAAAAAAATTGTTGCAGCTGCTTATAATACTGTTAAGCGAGATAACGATCCATCTGCTCATGCAGAAATTAATGCCATTCGCAATTTAACGGCAAAACTTCAAAGTTCTTCTCTAGAAGGGCACAGCATATATACAACTGGAGAACCTTGTCCGATGTGTGCTGCTGCTTGCGTTTGGTCAGGCATATCAGAAATTGTCTATGGTGCTTCTATCCAAGACTTAATATCTGTCAATCAATCGCAAATAACAATCACTTGTGAAGAGATTATTGCTCAAAGTTTTAGAAAAATTCATGTAAAAAAAGGTGTTTTAAGAGAAGAGTGTATAGAGTTATTTAAATAGAAATGCAAATATTAATTTATGATTTTTGTTTGAGAGGACGCCCTAGCTCTCCTTGAAAAGGATTAAAGTCCCCTTGGCAAGACCGATCGATAGTGCTATAAAAACCTTCTAAACATCCTCTAATGTGAATTAAGGCAATAACCAAAATCATGTTTGACGATCAAACCTGATTTTTTAATCAGTTTCCAGAATATAGCTATGACTAAAGATACTCGCATGCCATACTTAAATATCATTGTATTCCAAATAGCGATCGCCTTTGTCTGTTTTTCATCACCTTTACTACTAATACACGCTACCTGGGCAAAGCCGCTGAATGAGACACAAATTAATTCTTATATTCAAAAGTTAAAGAACCCTCAACAGCGTTCTGCTGCTATAGATTATCTAGCAACTGTGGGTAAACCTGCCGTTCCCGCTTTAATTAAAGCTTTGCAAGATAGTGATGCTCAAGTGCGTGCCAGTGCAGCAATTATTATCGGTAAAATAGGACCAGCAGCCGCCCAATCTGCACCCGTGCTTTTACGGACAATAGGTGACAAAGATGCTACTGTTCGTGCTTATGCAGTCGAAGCGATCAAAAAAATTGGCAGGCGAGCCTATGTTCCTTATTTAATAGCTGGTTTAGACAGCAAAAATGCATGGGAACGCTACAGTACAGCCCATGCTTTACGTGGTATGGGAAAAGACGCAGCATATGCTGTACCTGCATTAATGAAAAAGTTAGATGATAAAGATGCTTGGATGCGTGTAAATGTTGTTTCTGCTTTAGCCAATATCGGCCAGCCCTCAGTACCTGCTATACCTGGCTTGATCGCCCGTTTGCAAGACACAGATGAAACAGTTCGCCACACTGCAGCTTATGCTTTAGGTAACATCGGTTTGAGTTTGCAAGAGAATCTCAATCAGGTATCTAAAAAAGAACTAGACATAGCTGTCTCGGGCTTGGAAACAGCCTTAAAAGTGCTGCAGAATCCTTCATTAAAATTCAACCAACAAGAAATTACTTTTGTGAGTAACCCTCTTAGCGTCCTGAAGAAAGAAATGCTGAGGCGTAAAAAGTCAGCTATTGTGCATTTTTAGTGCACAACCGCTTGGGATGGGGATTCTAATTCAGATAAGACAAAAATGAATTTGCAAAAATCGCTGCTTGTGTGCGATCGCGCAAATTTAAGCGATTTAAAATATTAGTGACGTGATTCTTGACAGTCCCTTCTGAAATATAAAGTTGCTGAGCAATTTCTTTGTTAGTAGCACCAGTAGCGATTAACCGCAAAACATCTTTTTCTCTAGGAGTCAGTTCAGCCAAGCTAGGAGGTGGAGGTGGCGAATTATGTGCTGCAAATGGAGGAAATTGAGTTAAAAGCTTTTTAACTATTCCCGGACCTAATTGAGTATATCCTTTATGAACAGCGCGGATAGCAACAGCTAATTCTTCTGAAGGGGTATCTTTGAGTAAATAGCCCATTGCTCCATTGTGCAATGCAGCTTTTACATATTCATCATCATCAAAAGTTGTCAGTACCAAAACTTTGATTCCGGGAAAGCGCTTTTGAATTTCTCGTGTGGCTGCAACTCCATCCATGACTGGCATTCTAATATCCATCAATACCACATCTGGATACAATTGTTCAATCAAACTAATTGCAATTTCACCATTTTCTGCTTCTCCGATAACTTCTAAATCCTGTTCTAGTTCTAATAAAGCTTTTAAGCCCTGACGAATTAAATGTTGATCGTCTACCAGCAAGATTTTGATCATTGCCTTCACCTTGGTAAAGGGATATCAACTATAATTTGGCAACCAGAACCAGGAGTGCTGTGAATTTGAAATTTTCCTCCTAATGCCAAAGTGCGATCGCGCATGCTTTGCAGTCCAAAACCAGTAGTATTTTGTTCTAAATCAAAGCCTTTACCGTTATCTTTAACTATCAATTTTAAATCCTTATTTATAGTCAGTTCTAGTTTCACTTCTTTAGCTTGAGCGTGTTTGTATATATTTGTAAATGATTCTTGAATAATTCGGTAGACAGGGGTACTAATTTCAGGAGGGATGGGACGAGATATGGTAATTTGACAAATTGGTAAAACTCCAGTTGCACGGTGCATATTTTCAGCAAGTCCTGCTATTGCCTGTTCTAAGGATTGTTCTTGCAAGGGATGAGAACGCATGGCAGAAACAGATTGCCGTACATCTTGTAGAGACTTGGAACCTAATTCTTTTGCTCTTGCTAGAAATGTTTTAGCTTTTTCTGGATTTGTTTGCCACAACTTTAAAGCAGTCTCTAATTGCAGATTCAAAGCAGTGAGAGAATGTCCTAATGAATCATGAATTTCTCGAGCAATACGATTGCGTTCTTCTAAAGTAGCATGGTTCTCTATTCGCAATGCATATTGACGGAGTTTTTTATTAGCAATTGCTAATTCTTCTCGACTCTGGCGCTCAGATAAAACTGTATTCATCAATAGCAATACAAAGAGTAAAGCTAATCCGAACATGACTCCAAAGCTAAAGTTGATAAACAAAAAGCGTTCTTGCGCAGCTGGAGTTAATGGTAAACGATCAAATCTTCGCTTTAAAGTTAATAAAAACAAGACAAAGGATAAAAAGGTAATTATTACACGCCCTTGAATCTGAAAGATTAAGCAACTACGAGTGACTAAAATGACGTATAAAAATGGAAATAGCCGAGCAGCTCTCCCACCCAAAAATGTAGTGATAATAATCAAAAAAATTTCAATAGCTGTGTAAGTTATTTTAGTGAATTTACTACTTGTGGGCAATCTTAAGCCCATGAAAGCAAAAACTGTGACACTACAAATTATTAACTCGGGAAATTTAGTAGGAAAACGCTGTAAAGGAGATGGTATAAAGGCAATCAAAGTCGCACACCCCATTAATATCCACTCCAAATAAAGCAGAAACCGAAAAGGATGATTTTGAATTGTAATTGGACGGCTCACGGAAATATACCTCCTCTAAAAATAGAGGCGAAAACAAAAACTATCTTCACACCTAAAGGTGAGAATTTACTAACTGTTTTACTGTGCTTAGTCAGTAAATATCAGGTAATGACAGTCTATCAGTCAACTCACAAAGTCGGTGAAAGCTAGTGTCATAGAAAAACATGACTTCAGTCATGGGTGCATACATGACTTTCTTCTCATGTGTCTCGTTTGCATCAGTCTCTAGGATGGAGAAAAAGAAACACAAAAGTGTGGAGATTATAAATGAAACTTTCTAAATTATTTCTTATTGCCGGTGCTGCTGCCCTCAGTTTAACTGCTATACCTTTTGCAGTCAAAGCAGAAACAATTTCTTCTTCATCTCTAATACTGGCGCAAATGACAGAAACACCAGTCCGAGAAAAAGGTCCTTTCCAACGTTTGGGACTAACAGATGCACAAAAAAACCAAATGGAAGAAATTCGCCGCAATACTCGCGCTGAAATTGATCGGATTCTCACCCCAGAACAGCGTCAGCAGCTAGAAACTGCCAGACAAAACCGTCAAGGAAAGCGTCAAGTTTGGCGGAATTTAAATTTGACTGAAGAACAGAGAACCCAAATACAGCAAATCATGCAGTCTAAGAGAGCTCAAATTGAAGCAGTTCTGACTCCCGAACAAAAGCAGCAACTACAGGAGTTCCGGGATAATATGCGTTGGCGTCGTCAAAAATTTAATCGTTCTAATCGTTAATAATCTAAAACGATTGATTCAATTGAGTTCATAGAAATTACAGATAGGAATGGGTACTATGCTGAGTCTCAAGTGTCCATTCCTTATTATCAGACTTCTTGCAGAAGATGGGTAAAGGATAAAGGGGAACGGCAAACAATCAGGGAAAAGAGCAAGGGAATTTCTTCTGCCTTTCTGTGACCTTTAGCCAGATTACTTCTCCTTTAACCTTTAACCCTTTCCTACTTCACAGCAAAATAAACAGGATGGGAGAATCGAGTCAGGGTAATATTTTTGACGATTTCCTTCAGTAATCGAGGCGTATATTCATCACTTTCTCGGACGTGGTATGGGGCAATGAGTTTTTATAATAGTGGAACAAACGGGAGAAATCCGCGAGGCAATAAATGAAGCTCAGAAATTTATCACTAATAGCGGGAGCGATCGCTCTTAGTTTATCTGTAATTCCCCAACGTTCCGTCCAAGCAGAAATTGCCCCTAAAGCAACACTGCAACTTGCACAAAACCAGCAGCAACCGCAACTTCAACCACCGCGTATAGAATTAACCGAGCAACAAAAAGCTCAATTGCAACAAATTAATGCCAAAGTCCGCTCCCAAGTTGAGCAGGTTTTGACACCAAAGCAACGAGAGCAAATTAAAAATGCCATGCAAACAGGTCAGCCTCCCCAACAGGCTTTTGCTGCTTTAAATTTTACCCCACAACAGAAATCCCAATTGCAGCAAATTTTCGTGTCTATGCGACAACAGCAGGAAGCAGTTCTGACTCCCCAACAAAAGCAACAACTAGACCAATATCGGCAGAATTTGCAGCGTCAGCAGCAACAACAACCAAAATAGTCATCTACCTTAGTTAAAAGTATGGTGGGCTTCTAGCCCACTCGCTCGCAAAATTAACGTACTATGCAGGTATTTACAACTTCACCCCATGCTGCGATCGTTCTGAATACTTAGCGACCAAAGTTACTTTGGCACTTGCCTTTGAAAGATGTACAAGCGATTTTTGCAATTTACTAAATAAAGTCAAAGCAACGTTTCTATCGTGTGAATGACGTCACCCTCATAGCACTGGTGGAGCAGGTTGAGGATTAGCGATCGCTGAAGTTATTGTCACGCCACACGGAGGTTATATCCAGCTACAAAGCCAACTGGGTGAAATTAGGTATCTCGATCGCGCGATCGCCTTGAGAAGCTTTGTCGTGAAAGGAACCAACACCACTACCCGAAAAGTCAAAAGTTGTTTGGTGCCGACGCTTGTGATCGATCTAACTTATGGTAAATCTAATAGTAAAATGCTTTGACTTTGCAGTACATCTAAAACTATGCCCACAAAAAAATCCATCTCATTTTTTCTGGCTTTTCTGGGAGTATTGCCTATATGTGCATCAGCAAAAGCTCAACTTGGCTCTGAAACTACTGAGTTGCAAGAACAGGTGAAAACAAGCCTGAATCCACTATTGAGTAACAAAGATTTCCAAGGGGCAAGTATATTAGCACAAGCAAACAGAAGATCTGCGTATTGCGATCGCTTAGATACTAGTGATACAACACTTTATTTTAATACTAATAATCAAAAATCTGTAAGAGTTTTTCGCCCAAGAAATAATCCAAAGCAAATATTGATGAACATCTACGATAGCAGAAACCAAGGAGAACGTGCAGAGATAGCATCATGTTCTCCTGCAACACGTATATCTCAACCATATCAATTAATCTATAGTACAAATGTCAAAGGCAGCATATACTATGCGACCGTGTTGATTAATAACAAATCTAAGATCCAAGCGAATTTAAAAGCAGTCAGTCAGAATACAAAAAAAACATTGTGGAATGAACCAGCCTCTGGTGAGGTAACACTAAAACTTAGTATTTCTGAGTAAATTGGGATTGAGTAAAAAAGAGTAGCGATTTTCAATACAAAGGGCGCAGGGTCTTGGTGCAACAATTTTTCGCAATGAACATGAATCTGTATCAATTGATTCTTGCCCAACGAGTTCCCTGCCAGATACTTAGAAACAAAACAGCAGCAACTAAAGCTCCTAAATTCCACTTGATAGAATTCTTTAGCAATTTTATTCTCTGAGAAGACTGAGCAGCTTTTGTTTGAGTCTGAATTTTTTCTTTAGCTTGAGATATTTGTGACAAAATTTGATTTTTGACTTCTTGAGGATTTTGACTATCTAATGAGCGACCTTGACTTTTCAAAAAATTATTAATTTGTTCTGGTGTAGCTTGATTTAGTCGCTTTTCCAATTGTGCAGCTTGAGATAATTTTTGTTGAGATAAGATATTGATTTGATTAACAGTTGCATTAGTGAGTCGAACAGTGTTAGCAATTTCCAAAGGAATGAGTAATAAGAACAATAATGCTAACAATAAAGTTAACCAAGACAGGAATTTCAAAATCCGGAATTCCCACTCTTTTCTCGAATACCTTTCTCCATAAAATACCAATACAAAACCGATTAAAGGTACAGGTACTCTTTCAACCAGTGCTCCAAATGTTTGAAATTCCCAAGAAGGGTTCATAAAACCTGGTGGTATCGACACTTCAAAAATATCAAACAAAGCTAATAGTAATAGACCATAACCAAGCAATCGAAAAATATTTATCGAATCTGCCATTGTATAAGCAAATTCCTGTAGCTCGTTTAATAAGGGAATTAATTTATCACTAGTGGGTTTAGTCATATATCACACAATTTTCTTATCCAGTTATCTAGATTTACTTATAATATCCTAGGGACTAAAATGAATTCAAAACCAGATTGAACTGGTTTTGGCTTGTTTATATTCTTTGTGAAAAAGACTTTGATTAAAATCATGATAACACTAATAAAGATTGCAGCTAAAAACGGAATTCTTAGTTGTTTCCACAAAGTTATCACCTCTCAACTTTAGTATAATCTTGATTTTTCTCTTCCTGCTGTCGGTACAACAAAAAGTAAAACAAAATAAATGCCAACACTTCAATTATTCCAAATATCAAAGAACCATCGCCTTCATGCCAGTAAATAAATGCCGTTCTGTTGAGTTTTAATACCATAATAGCTAGCAGGGCAACACGTATACCATTGATAATGAATCCCAAGGCAGCAGCTATGACTATTACTAATATTCTCTGTTTTCTTTTGGTAGGAAACATCAGCAAACAAATCACAGCGATGCCCAAAAGATAACAGACAGATTCAATTCCTGAACAGCCTTCATAAACTTTGACACTTCCTGTTGGCAAGTTTAGGAAGACTCCTTGCAGTGATACATCAACACCGCAGTACCAAAGTAGGAAAGCCGAAAATTTAGCTGTCAAGGGAGAAATATCAAACAGAGACGATAGCGCTAACTTCGGAATACCTAAAAAAAACAATATAGTGAGTTCTTGTGAATATTGTTTTAATCCTTTGAAACCAGAAGCTAACAAACCAAGACCTAGAGCAGAAATCAATGGTGAGACGCGAAGAAAAACTTCTGGAGAATTAATATCATGAAAATTAGCACTCTGCCACAGTAGAATACCAATTAATAATCCACCTACAGTACTAGAAAAAATTCCGCTTTCTAAAATTAGGTGGTGGCGTTTGTCTTCAAGCAAAGAAATGACGGCTAACAAAAAGACTACAGTCATTCCTGCATGGGCTACATCTCCAGATTTCCAGGTAAGGGTTAAGATAATTGCAGTTAAGCCGGCTCCTATTGCTAATAGCCAGAAGTCGATATTTTTTAGTAGTTTAATTTCGAGCAAGCGGGTAGCTTTCATATGACAGACAGAACGAGCGGGATGAGCTTGGCAAAACTTAGTGAAACATTGCCCAAATTCGTAACGAATTAAATCTGGAAAGACCCTGGCGTACCTGGAGCGTTTAAAAAAGCTACGATTTTACGCAAATCATTTGCTAGGCTGCTTTTTGCGCTTCCTTCCAATCAAACCAACAAGTAACAGCAAAGTTCCCCCAATAGTTGTGGGTTCGGGAACTGCTGCTGCTTTCCATCTACCTCTGCTACTGATAGGGCCTTGTCCACTTACAGGAAAACCCAAGAAACCCCAAGTTCCATCTGAACCAATACTGAAAAGATCCCTCTGACTAATTCCACATGTGGGTAAGCATCCATCCCAGCTGTTTCTGGTCCCCAATAAGGGAGACCGAGGGTCCCCTCCCGACACACTCAAAAGCACATCTGTCGGACCTGGTGGAGACATTGAAAAATTTGTAGGTTTCCAAAAATAGACGAATGCTCCTAGAAAACTCTGACCAGTTTCATTCAGTTCAAAAACTGTAGAACCAGGAATTTTAAATGCAAAACCATCCAACAGCAAATCTGCTGAGAAGCTGTTAACAAGAGAATATTCCTCGGGTGGTGTAAAGCGACTGGCCACATTCGATGACAGGATTGGGTCTTGAGGATTTTCATAAACAACACCGGGTCTCAGCTGCACAAAACTTCCTGAAAAGGGTTTGTATGTAAATCTTCCACTTCCGACTAACTTTCCTGATTCATCGAATAACTCTAATGTAGCCGCATTGACATCTTTAAACGTGACAGAAGCAGCTAGAGTTTGGTCTGTGATGAAAAACCCCGCTGTGAAAAGGGTTGCAGCTACAGTTGTGTTTGTGAGCAGCTTCATTGTGAATCTCATAAATTTTATACCTTTGATGGGCGTGATTGCAAAAATAGCTGCAAGGCAGGCTTCGTGGGTTTGTCAGTCAGTGCGATCAAAAAATAGGTAATCTTAATTTCAATACGAACCGTGCGGCTCTCCGGTCATCCTGTAAATTGCTCGCACTGGAAGTCTGAGATTGTCTATTTCCTATCTTTGCAAATACCAGCCTAAGGATAATTGCGAATTTTATAGCTCGCAGATTATATTGTTATACTGCTATTGTTGAGTTTTTCATCTTCATGTGATTAGTTGCAACGTCAGATAAGCTAGTTAAGTCAGTCAGTTAAGACAGTTAATACCATCAAAATCTGTTAGCGATCGGTGCTGCTTTGCGTCAAACCGTGGCGATTTAAAACGCTCCAGGAACCCATGGGTAAACATAAAAGGCGCAAAGTCTTGGCACTAAAATTTTGTCGTGAACTCAGTCAGTGTATACTGTCACCCCCTCCCCCCGGATTTTGGAATTGGGCAAGATTCAGTTAAGATAACAAGGCAACTGTGAACTGTAACAAAATAGGGAAACACCGGTGTAAGTCCGGGGC
>JANZYY010000080.1 GCA_026419705.1 Fischerella sp. | reverse complement strand
GCACAGTGTTGACCGATAGTCAAGGAAATTACGGCATCTAAGAATGTATTACGATTGATATAAGTGTGAGCGCCAATGTAAATTTTCGGATGGGATAGAGGTTCGCCACTGCACAGAAGAATGACGCCACGATCGAGTGCTACAGAACTCTCAATTTCGATATCACCAAAATTACGGGGAATTTCAATTTGGCGCATCCAGACATAGCCATGTAGCTTTACGCCTAGAGTCCGATAATAGAGATTCCGCCATCGGCTTTTTAGCCCTTCAATGACTCGCAACATCAGCTTAAATTTTTAAGATGTTTTGTATTCTGATGAGATAATTTGGAAAATTGCTGCCAGCTTACCACCCACTACAGCGGGTAACGACAACCAGCCTTTCACAGAAGTGAGAGAAGCAACAACCCCAAATAACTGCAACACTGCTAATTTCAAATAATCTTCTAGCTGTTTCCGTTCTAGGATTTTAGTCATCACATAGTGACGGTTAACTAAATCCATCTTTGCCAACACAGCTGCATTGCTCTTATGGTCTCCAGGCTGGCTATCGTGAAAGATCCTAGCGGTGCGAGCATTTGCTAACTTCCACTGTTTCCTGACCAGCAATGAAAGGGTGACATCTTCCATAAGGGAATATCCCGTAAAGTGTGCTGGGAACAACGGTTGGGGTAGTGCCTCGCGTCGATATAATGTACAGGTGCTATTGAGCCACTCTACAGGAACTACTTCTGGCAAATTGGGATCGTCTTCTGGTAACAAATTCAGAGCCGGGCCGATGCACTTACCGGCGTAGCTTTGTTCGAGACGACCATGTAGAAAATGAAACAACAAGCGACTAATTCGACCAGGAGGTAAGTAGCGCTGATTGACGATCATGGCGTTAACACCACCAATTTGCGGATCGCTGTGTAGTGCAGCCCAGAGTCTAGCCAAACATTCTGGTTCTAGTAAAATGTCGTCATCCATTAGCCAAATGACATCTTGGGAAGCCAGAGACATTGCTTGGTTGCGCTGGGTTGCTGCTCCTATTTCTATTGCCCGATGATAGTTGATTTGGGTAACAAGTCCGAGAATTTCACTTTCACAAAGACGTTGGGTGCTATCATCGTTGGAACCGTCTACAACAATCATTTCTACAGGCTGCACTGATTGCTGGGCGAGGCTGTGGAGGGTGCGAGCTAGAGGGTTAGTGCGATTGCGGGTAGGAACAAGCGCAGAGATGGGCAGGACTTTTGGCATAGTATTGTTAAGCAGCTGGGCAATGTATATAAGTGGTTAAATAAAATTCATTACGCGTGTAAAATAGACCCCCGACTTCTTAGGCGCTTGCTGATTTGAGTAATTTTATGAAACCCCGCTCCAGTTTAGAAGATAATGTGTAAATATTACCGTTTCTCCAAAAAATGACTACAAATGTTCTTGGTTGGTAGTGAGTACTTAAGTACTCACTACGAACTATGTGTAGTTCTATTTTTGAGAATTGGTATATCTCTGTTTGATTGCTGATGGTATCTGATTTTTCCCTGGGAATAATCTGGAGACATTGACAATAGGCACTTGTCATGATTGGTATTTTCATAACTTCAAAGCAATTGCTTTAAATAGCTGTGTAAATCTACATTCCCATGTATGAGTTTGCAATGCTCTTTGATAACCTGCTTCTCGTAATTTTTCTGCTGCGGATGGATGATTGAGGTAAAATTTCGTTTTATCTACTAACTCATCAGAGTCAGTGTAAGTATCAATTTCTTTACCTAGTTCATAAAATTCTGCGATTTCCTCTGTGTAGCCAGTCAAGTAACAGGTACGGCACATGGGTGCTTCAAAATCTCGCAGGCGCACGTGGGGAATTAAATCAGAACCGGGATATCCATCTGCCCAAACATTGCTGAAGTTGAGAATGACTTCATATTGAGCAAAGGTATTGCTAATATTGTCAGCAAAACCTCGAGCCGCAGTAGCAAGCAAGGGAAGTAATTGGCGATTCTGATGTCGATACCCTAGCTGGCGAATTGTTCTGTGAATACCTGCGATCGCTCCTTGCTTTTTTAAGTTATTCCAAACAACTAGTGCATAACTCCTGAAGCTACCTGGTTGCAATAATTTCCGTCCTAAATATTCAGTTTCTAATTTATCTGCGGATGTGACTAAAGTGTTGTTTGCTACAAACTGAATCCAACCATTACCGTAAATATCTACAGCAACCTGATTTTGGAGTAAGTGGGCGAGAAACCGATGGCGATCGGCATAGTGCTGACCGACAAAACAAGCCTTTGGCTGACGGGTAATACCTGCTACGGGATGATAAATTTTCGGATCTGCCCCCATTTGTACCCAAACGGGGTTAGCACCAATCTTCAGGTAGAGCGATCGCGCATCTTTTTCGGTGTGCCAAGAGAACTTAACCCGAGCAGCAATCTCTGAAACCAGTTCAAACTGATAGATGCTGTTGCAATAAAAATTAACTGTCGGAATCCCCAGGCGATGAATTTCTTCAAAGCCTGCTGGGTCAAAGTGGGCGTTATAAAAGTAGCTCAGAAACAGGTCAATCGGCTGTTGTTGATGAGCTTGTCGTACTTCATCGAGTATTTTCTGTGTAAGCTGCGAGCGAACTTCCAATTCTTGGGGTGTGAATTGATTGGGAATTTGCATGAACCGACTAGCTGGCAGCAAATCAACCTGTGATTCAATGATTTCATGTCCCAATTGGCGCAGTGCCGGATAAAAATTGTCACTCCACAATCTACCATAGTAAAAATTGGGATTGATAGAGTGACGAACGGCTGTAAAAATTCGCATGAGTTAGACCAATTTCAATCAATTCCCCCAAAAGGGGTTTAAATTTTCGTGGCTTCTTGAATAGAGGTTAAAAATTGCTTGCTAATTGTCTCTGGGTCAAAATCGCGTTTACCAGCAACAACGGCTCCTAAACTCAGAGTTTCTCGTAAATACGAAGATTCTTTCAGTTGTTTTAAAGCATCAGTCCAAGCTGTGATATGATTTACCGTTGTAGTTAAAACAGAGTCGGAATTTTGTAAACCCCACCTGACTCCAGTTGCATATTCAGGCCCGACTATCCACACTGGCATTCCCAAGGCTAAATACTCTGATAGCTTACTAGGAAAATGAGTTTTGTATAAATCTTGATATTGATTTTCTGACCAAGCATAAGGCAACACAATGACATCACATTCTGCTTTCACCTTTGCCCAAGTCAATTCTGGGATCGGTGCATAACCGCAGTGACTGACAATTGCTGGAACATCAGAACTGAGAGTATCACGAGAGTAAACCCGCAGTTGTGCACCTGCGTTTGCAAATGCGGGAAGCATTTGACTTAATTGAGTTCCATAACCGTACGCCAAACTTCCTGCATAACCAACAGTCAATACTCCTGGTTGCTTAAGTGTTAATGACTCAGTCGGGTGACGTGGGGTCAGTGCTTCTGAGCGGTTGGGATAGAGAACATCCCCGCTGGCTCCGTAAACCTTCTCTAGGTAGTCTCGCATCTGTGGACTAACACAAAGCCGCTTACTAGCGTAGCGATAGATTTTCGCATTTCTGGCTATTTGTTGCTGTTGTGCCCAACTATAAACCATTTCAAACCGTTCTGGCAGGTCGTGAGCGATCAATAGCAATGGCAGATTTTGTGATTTGGCGTAGCGGTAAGCTAAGTCGTAATATGGCTGAACCTGCATCACAGAAAGAATCAAGTCGGGCTTGAAGCCTTTGAGTACAGACTTAACGGAGTTGATGGTCAACTCTGGTAGGAGCCTAAAGACACAAAGAGAGCGCAACAGATGAGCAAAGCGGGTTCGAGTTAATCTTTCTAGTGACCACAAGATTGATTCATAGCGACATTTTAAAAGTTCTGCTTCTGGATGTGGTTGAGAACCAACTACCAAGAGTTTTTCAGGCGGGTAAGTTTTCAGAAGTCGATAGAGCTGAATCCCACCTGCATAAACTGTCTGGGGTATTGTTTCAGAAATGACCAGTATATTAGGCAAAGCTTTCATTACATCATCTTAATTAATTATCATTGCAAAAGCTGACGATATATCTCAACATATCTTTGTGCTTGAAGTTGTAAGGGATATTCTCGCAGGACAATTTCTCGGCAGATTTTACCCATCCGCTCGCGTTGATTGTTGTCTTCTAGCAGCTGTACAATACCATTACAGAAATCCTGGCTGTCCGATGCCTGAGCTAAGTAACCAGTTACTCCTGGACGCACGATGTCGGAAACGCCACCAACATTGAAGGAAACTGTGGGTGTACCACAAGCAGCTGCTTCTTGGGCTACTAAACCGAAAGCATCAGCACGAGTTGGGAAAAGAAATAAATCAGCAGCAGAATAAGCAATAGCTTTTAAGCGATCGCCCCCAACATAGCCAAGATTCAGGGTTGGCATTTCCACATTTTTCGAGATCGTTTCACCACCATTACCAATAGTCAGCAGCACTGTCTCAGCTTTTAGTGATTCTGGTAAATTTTGCAGGGATTTTAAAAGTAAGTCGCCTCCCTTGCGAATGTCGTTGAGATGTTCGGCTGCAAACATCAAAACCTTTTTCCTGGGGGGAATACCAAGAAGAGAACGGCATTTTTCAATATCAAGAGGTTGATATGCTTCTGTATCAATACCGTAAGGAATGTGGTGAATGGGAAAACAGTTAAGCATGCTTTGCTTTGCTTGTTTAGCTAGCCAGCTACTATCAGTGACTATAGTTAGATTTGATTTCCTATAAATCCAGTTTTTCAATTTCCACTCTAAGCTAGTACTATCTCTGCTCACGGGTGGATAGATGTCTGGATATGGACATTTACCACAACCTATTTTCCAGCGTTCACAATCATAGCTATAGGCACAATGTCCTGTAAAACTCCACATATCATGGAGTGTGAAAACTGTGGGTTTACTTTCTGTGAGTGTCGGAATTGCTAAGTAGTTAAAGTAATTATTGTGAATATTATGAAGATTAATGACATCTGCCTCTTTGTAGAAGCTATGTTTGGGAATATCAAAACTACTGATTAAGTTAATATAGTTCAGTCCTAAACGCCTGGTAATGCGAAAAAGTTGATTTTCGCTGCGGTATTTTCGGGATATTTCTGCTACACGATCGCTAATAGTTTTGGCTACTCCTACTAGTAAGCGTGAATTCATGCCTGCAGCTAGCAAACCTTGGTGTAGTCGGTAGGCGGCGATCGCTGCTCCCCCGATAATATCAGATTGATTGATATGTAGTATATTCATAAAATAATCAATTTATTTAAATTTCTAGCGGAACAGCTGTTGGCTCTGTCCATGCATAAGGTAATGCATCAATCAAATCACTCAAGACTTCTCGATCTGCCCGAATACCTTTCTTAAACATATCCTGAATAATATCGGCACTTTTTATAGATTCACGCATTGAGTTTAACCACGTGCTGCCATTGTGAACTCGATGAAAGTAGGAAGCATTCTCCAAAACTTCTAATTTATGACCTTGAGAAAGCCAGATGTAATTCGCAAAAATCACATCTGCAGCAAAAACTCTACTGTTTTTATAATCTAAAAGCGCTTGCAGAAAATTATTTTTATTCAAAAAATAGTTGCCATCATTTATAAATATTTCAAAAATTTTTCTATCTATATTATTAATTTTATCGTTCAAAATATTTGAACACTTTTGAAAATCGATTACTTCTCTACTTAAACTCCTAAAATCTAAGTAAGGATAAGCAAAACTCGCACAATAAATAGTTCTTTCATCCCATGTTTGTAAATTAAATATTGTATCAATATATTTCCTAAAGATGCTGTTATCGCTATCTAATAAAATCACCCATTCATTACTACATAAACTGACAGCTTGAATTTTTGTTCCAAAAGCTCCTATGTTTTGCTCCCGCCGAAAAAGTTTGATTTTTCCTTGAAAACGTGATATATTTTCTACCAAGTAATTAAACTCTTCTAAACTAGAACCATCATCTAAAATTACTATTTCATTTATCCTTTTATCCTTGAAGATATTTTTTAAGGTTAGATGTATTTTTTTACCTCGCTTGTAATGTGGAATAGCTACTGATATTAATCGTGAATTTGGTTGATTGCGAGATGTATCGATATTTTTAATAAAAAATGGCGAAAATAGTAAAGGTTCTAATTTTTCAAAAATTTTATACCGAATTTTATCAATAATTTTCATACACCTTCGCAATGCTGTTCGTAGTTGTATCAGCATGAGCATGCACTCATGCACCTACTCAATATTTGCACTAAGTTAACAAAATTTTTCCAGGATATTATTGATATCGAGTATTTCTCTCATCCCAAAAAGCAAACGTCTATTAATATTCTCTGGTAGTAAATTCAAGAGCTTCCCTGATTTTAAGGCAGGTTTTCTTTTTGGTTTTAACCAATTTTCTGGTTTTTCTAAATGACTCATTAGTTCTGAATCGATCAATCCTAAACTGTGAAAGTAAGTTGCTAACTCCAAACCATAATCACAATAGTTCAGAGCCTTACAAATCATTAAAGACTTGATTGATTGTTCATAGGTAGGTTTTTTATCTTGCCCAATAAAATCAAATAGCCACACAGCTTCACACCATATTGGTTGTTGCTTTCCATATTCAGATAGTAAATTCTTGCGACTGACTCGGTGAACATTAATATCAAACATGAGAAATCCTTTGGAGCGCATAAATTCATCAATCTGTGCGTATGTAGTTTCTCCAAAGTAATTTTGGACAAAGCCTGTCTCTGTTTCTACGCAGAAAGTATCAGCTAAAACTTTGTCGCCAGCTTGAAAAATTGGTAACTCTAGTCCTTGGGTATCAATCTTAATAATATCAGCTCTTAACTCTTGCTCTTCTGCTAAATGATTGAGCGTTGTACACTCAACAGAGTCGATTCCTGTTTCTTTAAATAAATCAGCAAAAGAAAAACGCTTAATCCATGTCTGGTTGGGACGTAAGAGGGAATAGCAGTAAATACTTTCCGTCATGTAAAGTGTATTTTTCCCTTTTTCCCCAGCGATCGCGTAAGGAAGATAACGTGCTGATTTGTAGGGATGGGTTTGCTGATTCAAACGCTGACATTCTTCTGCATTGGGATCAAATCCTGTATAACATAGTAATGGAAATAAATCAGACCATTTGTCATCTAGCGATCCACTACAGCCTATGTCTAAAAAGTTTATTGATGGAACTTGAGCGAAGAGATTTTCCATGAAATTAGCCTGAATTCTCATTAAATATTTATTTTGTCCTGATTTAGTTTTTGAAAAATTGCATAGCCACGACGAAGAGAAAGATTTTCATCTAGGATTGCATAATTTATATTTGCAACTAGTCTCTGGTAATTTCTGTAATTATTATAGTTATTTATATCCTCAAGTATAATCAGCTTTGCCGCTTCATCTAATTCAACACTAAATTTTAGCTCAGAGCCATCAATAAAGATGATGTCAAAGAAATCTATTTGCTGGTCTTGTTTAATTTTGAGAACGAGCTGTTGAAGATTTTCCGAAAAGTTTTCCTGGGAAGCATTGGAAAGATCGTAGAAATTTACGGAAGTGTCGCCATGATGGAGATTGCAATTTTGCAATCCTAATTTACTACCTTTTTTAGTCTTGATGCAAGATAAATTTAGTTTGTGAGGATTTGAGCGGAGACCATTTAAAAATGCTTCGTTACTTGCTTGCCTGGGATTGTAGCCAATTAATAGTACGGTTTTAATATCTTCTTGTTTGGCAATTTTGTGAACTTTATAAAAGAATTCGTCATTTCTCTTCTCTGAAAAGTTGTAGGGAAGAAAGTAACCAAATCTTTTCTCCCATGGATGTATTTTCTGAGAAAGTGGGATGACGAAACTATAAGCGATTCTCCTAATAATTTTTTTAGAATATTGATTGATGACTGTTTTTTTGGTAAAAAATGGCATTTTCCACGACAATTTGTCGGGGAACAGGCGTTTTTCTACATCAGGTGAAAATGATAATTCCTGATGATTTTTTGCTACTGCTAACGATTGAGACAGTATTTCTGCCCATTGATACTCTTGACAAGCTTCCAGCATCATACAAATATGCTTAACCCAATCCGGAAAGCTTCTTTCTGGCAATTGATGAATACTATAGTTGTATTTAATATCAGAATTATAAAGGAAAGTATTTTGATCTCCTCGTTTTTTCAAAACATTAATTATCCAACGAGTCCGCTCCAGTTCAGGATGATTGAGATTGGGATATTCTCCAGCTTTTTGGGCTGCTTCATCTAATTTGCCTTGGCAAAGTAAAGAAATAATTAAATAAGACCACTCTACCGGATCGGGAGTAAGAGCTTGGTAGTTGTTAAGAGTATATTTGATGGGAATAATAATCCAATCATGGGCAGCTACTGCATTACCTTTGTAGAGGTTACACAAGCCGAGCCGAAAATGTGGTTCTGGCATATAATTTATATAGTTTAAGCAGCGGAGATAAAAAGCTTCTGCTCCTTCGTATTTACCAGCCCAAAGTTTTTCATCTCCCTGCTTGAGCAGCATCATATCTAGTCCATTGCAGATGATGTGTGAATTTTTGAGACCTGATGATTTTTCGACAACTATTAATGGCTCAAAAGGACTTGTCTGAACAATTTTTTGATTTGGTTTGAGATTTTGGTAGAGTTTAAACCATTGCCAAATTTGATCCCGATGTTTTAAGGTATGTCTGGAGTGAACTAGTTGATAACCAGCATCTGTAATTCGCTCCAAAACATCTGGTTGTTGAAATAGGTAATCAAGTTTGTCTAAGATATTATTTTCATCAGCAAATACGCAATTTACCATATCAATGAAGCCAGCAGCTTCTAAGCCAGGGCTTTTTTCTGTAACTAAACAAGATTTACATGCAGGTATCTCAAAATGTTTGCGGACTACTTCTTTTACTAATGTTCCACAGGTGGGTACAATCTGAGAAGCATTGATCGTTCGAGCATAGCGTTCACCGTAAATCATCCGTGAAGTAGATTTTTCATCTGTATATCCTAAATGTGGACAAATAAGCGATGGATAATACTGAGGAATAATCTTGTGAATTCGTTGACGCCAGGGATATAAAGAACCATTATGGCCGGTAAATAACACTGGTATGATCTTGGATTCACCATAATCGCGATACATATCACTATCTATGAAATTAGGCCAGACAAATAAATTGCCTGCAATCTCTGGTGCATGTTCTGCAGTAGTAGTATCAATGGAAAAAAAGGTTTCGATACCCCAATGCTCCATATCGGAAATAAAACCCGAACGCCAAGGATCGAAGGGATCGCCGTTATGCAAACCTAGTTTGGGTATCTGCGGATAAGCAGAGGTATTTTTAATCTCGGGTCTTTTCCGAGGAATTGTGGGAACACCACTTTCAAAAAGCGTTAAGTCTGGTTGATATTTGTCACAAATTTCCTGGTAATCGCAGTCGTCATTAATCACGACTACTTCAAAAAACTCGGACAGGCACTTAACATGATGTTGCTTTTGCAACAACAGGAATCGAGCTGCCCCTTCATGTTTCCATTGAAAAAAAACTAACTTTGGCTTATTGGGCTTTTCCATACAATTTCTTGACTAAATTCCCCTCTACTTGAACTAGAAATTACACTCAAACCTGACAAATTGTTTTCAAAAGCTCAATTACCCGATCCTGTTCCGGCTCACTCATCTGGTGGAACAGTGGCAAGATAATAGTGCGGTCTTGAGCTTGTTCACTTTCACTCAGGCGATCGCACTTTCCGGGTTTACACTCACAAATATCTGCGTCAATTCCACATGACCAAGCTTCTATGCTGTAAGCTGGTTCGCGATGAGCGCACATAATTCCCCGGCGGGTAGACACCCCAGCATCTAACATCGCCTGCATCACTTGCTGCTGGTGACATTTTTCTGGTAACCTCACGCAGAAACTCTGCCAATTGCTCTTTGCCCATGTCGGTTCTGTTGGTAATTTCAATCCCGGTACATCCACCAGTTTTTCACGATATCGCTGTACCAAGTAACGGCGGCGTTCGACAATTTCTGGCAAGCGTTTGAGTTGTTCCCGTCCCACGGCGGCTTGGATGTCGGTCATGCGATAGTTGTAGCCCAGCATGGGGTAAGATTCAAAGATGACTTGTTTAGCACCGTGACGCACGGTATCAGGAACACTCATCCCGTGTTGTCGCCAGAGGCGAAACTGCTTGTCCCATTCAGGGTTGTTAGTGGTAAGCATTCCCCCATCACCAGTAGTAATCACTTTGCGGGGGTGAAAGGAAAAACAGGCGATATCTCCGTGTGGTTTGCCGATTTTTTCCCACTTACCGTCCCAGAGAATTTCACTGCCGATCGCACAAGCTGCATCTTCTACAACTGGCAACTTGTAGCGGTGGGCAATGTCCAGAATGGCTTTGAGTTCGCAAGGCATTCCCATCTGGTGAACAATGAGAATGGCGCGAGTGCGATCGCCAATGACATTTTCAATTAACATCGGGTTGATGTTGTATGTTTGCGGTTCAATATCCACAAACACTGGCATTGCACCGCAGTAGCGGACGCTGTTAGCTGTGGCAATGTAGGAATGGCTGACGGTAATCACCTCATCTCCTGGCTGTACACCTACTGCTAACAAAGCTAGATGCAAGGCGGTGGTGCAATTAGATACAGCGCAAGCATGCTTTGCCCCTACATAAGCGGCAAATTCCCGTTCAAAGCCTGCGACTTCTGGTCCTTGAGTCACCCAGCCAGACATAATCGCCCGCTTAGCCGCTTCTGCCTCTGCTTCTCCTAGCGAGGGTTTGGCAATAGGAATGTTATGTATCTTTTCAGACATTGCTTGCTTCCTTTGCGAGCTTTTGTTCGCGCCACCAATTCACCAACCGCCGCAATCCCTCTTCTAAGGATACCTGTGCTTCAAAACCCAACAATTGCTTTGCTTTGCTGACATCTGCCAATCGGCGCTGTACAGGGTTAACTTTGCGCTCTGGTCCATATTCTGGCTTTAGTTCAGATCCCATCACTTTTGCCAAACTATTGGCAAGGTCATTTAAGCTAGTTTCTGTGCCGCTGGCAATATTAAATACCTCATCTGTGACATCAGCTTTAGCTGCCAAAATATTAGCCCTGGCGATATCTTCAATGTATACGAAGTCCATTGTTTGCTTACCGTCACCAAAAATTAATGGTGGCTGACCAGCGGCGATGCGATCCATCCAGCGGATCAGCACTTCGGTGTAGACGCCGTAGATATCCATGCGCGGTCCGTAGACATTAAAGTAACGCAACGCTACATAGTCTAGTCCGTACATATCGTAGAAACTACGTAATAATCCTTCGTTAAAGGTCTTGGCTGCACCGTAGAGAGTGCGGTTGTTGTAGGGATGGTGAGATTCGGTGGTGGGGAATGCTTCCGCCATACCATAAATGGAAGCTGAAGAAGCTGCAACTACTTTTTTTACCTTGGCGTTGACTGCGGCTTCCAAAACATTGAAGGTACCATCTGCGAGAACTTCCAGCGCCAACCGTGGTTCTTCAGCACACTGAGTAATGCGGATCGCCGCTTGATGAAAAACTACATCTACACCTGGCATGATATCGGCAAGGAGTTGGCGATCGCGAATATCACCCTCGACAATCACCAAATCACCCTGCGCTTGTGCTTTAGCTAGGTTATCACGCCGTCCCCGCGTGAAATTATCCAAAACAATAATTTCAGCAACTCCCTCTTGAACCAGCAAATCGGCAATATGGGAGCCGACTAAACCTGCACCACCAGTGATTAATACGCGACTATTTTGCATGTTCTGTTAATTTTGTAATTTGTGCTTCCAAAATTTGAATACGATTTAATAAATCAGATATTTGCAAACCTAAAGTGCTTTTCACTGATTTAATCACATTCGCTGCTGCTGTTGTTTCTTCCCCAGGCAATTGCACTTCCAAAATCCTTAAAATACCATCACCTGTGAGTACATCGACATAACCTTCTGATTTGGATCTGCCAACAACTCGTCCAGGAATTCGTCCCACATAGACAGGGGGATTTTCTACAGGTTTAGCCCGCCAAACTAACAATTTTTGTCCCTGAAAATAGGTATAAGCACCAGGGAAAGGAGAGACTAACGCACGAATCAAACAGTCAATACTCCTGGTAGAAGCTGACCAATTAATTTCACCGTCTTCGGGAAGGCGAGTACAGCAATAGGTCGCTTCCGCATGATTTTGCGGTACACCCGCATAGCCAGACAATGTCTTGAGAACTGTCTCTCCTAAATTTAGCCGTTGAATCTCATTTAGACTGTCATAGATATCAGCAACCGTATCATCAAAGCCAATTGGAATTAGTTGTTGAAATAAAATATTTCCCTCATCCAATCCTGGAGAAATTCTATGAATGGTTATTGCTGCACAAGGCTCATCATTAATAATTGCCCAATTAACATTGGCACGACCGCGATAATGGGGTAAGGGAGAATAATGAACGTTGATAAATGTAGACAGTTCCATCAATGAAGCTGGCAGAATCTGGTGATAAGAAGATACCACTACGCAATCTGGCTGCAATTTTAAAATCAGCGAGTTAATTTCTTTCTGGGAGGTATCTGTGAATATGGGGATACCTGCTTTTTGTGCCAGACTGACGACCGGGTCCTGAGAATTAGATTCGATGTCTGCATTTCTCACTACTGCTTGCACGTTGCACTTGGACATTAAGGATTCCAGCGCACTCAAGGTGGTTGTCCCCATGCCAATCAGTAATACATTAGCCATTTACCACCTGCCTTTATAACAGTTGCACAAATTCTCTGGCTGGGTCATCAGAATGCAATAATTGTCGCCAAGCAACTTCAGCGGCCTTGAGTCCTCCTGTTTGCAGGCGAACAATTGGTTCTGGACCTACCGC
>JANZYY010000803.1 GCA_026419705.1 Fischerella sp. | reverse complement strand
CGCAGTTACCAACAAAAGCAGAATTAGAGGCAGACTTAGCCAATTATATGCTGGGAGCGCTCGCCGTCATAGATGCTCAAGCAACAAAAGATAATCTCAAAGATCGCAGCCTTGCACTCACACCAGGGTTAGCAACTAACCGTACAGCCCTTGCCTATGTGAGGAACCAACAACCCACTAGTAATGGTAACCTGCCACCTGTTTTAGCAGCGAACAATACAACTCCCGCCCCCCAACACTCCACCAGCATGGTAGAGCGAATCTACATCCCTGTTTATCAAGCACCTTTGCCAATGCGCTACGTACCTCCAGCAGTTGGGGGCATTGCTGCAAATTTACCACCACTGCCATCCACTGTTCGCAAAACAGCAGCGAATGCAAATAAACCCGGATCTACTAATGTCAAATCTTCGCACAATAACGTGTCCAAATCAAGTAAACCTGCGGATTTGTTTGCAGCCGTGCAACCAAACCTAAAGCCTGTAGAAGTGAAAACAGCGCCAATTGCCGTACAACAAACACCCAAGCCAGCTATACCGTCTCTTCCTACCCTGTTAGCACCTCCCAAACTACCCACAGCTACAGCACCGCAACAAAAAGTGACATCCGTTTCGTCCGAGCCTGCTCCCTCTCATACTTTAGAAGGATTGTTAGAGTTAGGAGACAAATCCGCTGCTTTATTTCAAATCAATGGCGTAAGTCGCCGTGTTGATATTGGTGAAAGCATTGGTTCTAGTGGCTGGACACTAGTAGATATTGCCAACAAAGAAGCAATCATCCGCCGTAATGGTGAAGTGCGATCGATTTTTGTGGGACAAAAATTTTAAATTGTTTGCACTCCTAGCTTTGCTGCAACTGGGAGCTAATACAATTGTGAGATACTCATTGTGAAATACTCTGCGAACCTCTGCATTGAAACAAGCTACGATTTGATGTCAGGCTGTATGTTTCTACAGCAAGCAAAGTAGCTGCTACTTCAAATTTAATCTGTATATTCAAGCTCCAAGCCTAGAGCTTGGGCTTTTTTCTGGAGATGTTTCGTTCGCACTGCGATCGCGAGGGTAAACGGGATGGATCTAACCCCAGCTCAGACAACAAGGTCAGTACAGTCAAAGCTGCAAAATGATCGATTTGGGTAAAATCGCGCCCGAAATTTCCATACCAAAACTCATCGAAACTCTAAAATATGCTGGGCAGTAATCTGCGGTTGTTCTAAATGAGGAACATGACCGCAATCTTCAATCCAGGTGAGTTTACTATTGGGAATTGCCCTCTGAAAGCGCTTAGCGTCCGTAGTGCCTAAAATCCGATCGGAATCACCCCATAAAATCAGTGTTGGTTGCTGAATTTCTCCCAGCTTCTTAAATCTAAAAGCAGTGTAACCACCACTTTTTGTAAATGCAATTAAAGCTTGATGCCAGTTAGGACATTCTAGATGTAAACTTGCACACAATTGAGCATCAATTGAAGCAAGGCTTTTGTTTTTATAAGCAGCACGAATGATGCTTTGGCGCACCTTGGGATTGCGCAAAAATTGAGCAGCTAAATAATCCAACGGTGGAAACATTAATTTGATAAACGGCGAACTTCCCACCAAACCGGCGCTATCAATTAACACTATCTTTTTGACTAATTTTGGATAAGTGAGGGTAAAATCAATAGCTGCTGCACCCCCCATCGAAGCGCCGACCAAAATCACAGGTTGGTTAATCAGAGTTTTCCAAAAATAATAAAGATGAGTCTTGATTTCAGCTGTTCTAAACTTGATTCCTTTTGGCCTGTTTGTAAATCCAAAACCTAACAAATCTACTGCCCAAGTTTCATTGTGTTCTGCAAGTAATGGCAGGAGACGACGATATTCTAAAACTGAACTATCAAAGCCATGAATTAACAGTAACGGCGTACCACCACTACCCCTACAC
>JANZYY010000802.1 GCA_026419705.1 Fischerella sp. | reverse complement strand
CAACGCCTACACAGCCATTCAACTGTGGAGTGTGATGCGGCAATTCACAGCCCCTCGGCAAGCATTAATTTGGGCGTTGGAACTGTGTTGGTAGGGTTCACTAGCCACCAACAATTCCCAGCGATGTCAGGCTAGATTGCTTGTGTTAGTAAAAAATAGGTCAAAACCATGAGTAATTCCTACGAAACTGAAACAACCGCATTTTGTCTTGAGGGAAGGTTCCTCGATTTTGTTATCAAAGATGGTTATAAACTCAAAGGTCTATTACTGGCGACTTCTGAGGGAGAGTGTTACATCAAGCTAGCTAAACATTTACGGATAGCTTTTGATTGGCGTTTACCACGGGGTACTTGGCTGCAAGTTGTAGGTGAAAAAAAATACGATCGCAAAAAAGGTACGTTTAAGCTAAAAGCTGAGCGAGTCATGGCGGCGTCTTCGGAGAGTGGGAGAAATTCTTCCTCCCCACTACCCGCAAATAATGCCAAGCCACAACCAACTAAAGTCGCTACCATTTTGGTATGTCAAAAGTCTGATTGCATGAAGCGTGGTGGCAAAGCGATGTGTCAGGCTTTACAATCAGCTTTGAGCGATCGCGGTTTAGAAGATCGGGTGACGATCAAAGCCACTGGTTGCATGAAAAATTGCAAAGCAGGGCCCAATTTAGTTATGCCTGATAAAACTCGCTACAGTCACATTCAAGCTACGCAAGTTCCTGCACTTATTGATAAGCATTTTGCTGTCGACCAAGTTAAGCAAAGGCAAGATCGTGTCGGTGAAGTAGCAATGTCAACGGCAAATATAGCTACTATTTAATTATTTAATTAGTATTGGAATATTATATTTTTGAAACGCAGAGGTTCGCAGAGTTTTTTTGCGATGGGATACGTAGATATTGAAAAAGACTTGGAGGATGCAAACTCCAAGTCTTAAAATAGGCTATTAAAGTAGTATTTTCACTTACATGGTTAAAGATTGAGGATTGGTCTCAATCAATTTTGCTAAATCTTGCAAGAATGCAGCTGCAGGAGCACCGTAAATAATGCGGTGGTCGCAGGTGATATTCACTTGCATTTGTTGCTTAACACCAAACATGCCATCGGCTGTTGCTACTACTTGCGGTCGAGATGCTCCGATCGCTAGTATTGAACCTTGTCCGGGGGGTAGAATCGCATCAAATCGGTCTACGCCAAACATGCCTAAATTCGATATTGTAAATGTACCAGTGCTGTACTCTTCTGGTTGTAGCTTTTTGAGTCTGGCGCGTTCTACTAAAGACTTCCAAGTGCGAGATAGAGAGTAGATATCCAATTGATCGGCATTTTGTAAGACAGGAGTAATCAATCCCCCATCATCCATTGCTACTGCTACAGCAATATTGATGTTAGAAGGATAGACAATTCCTTGGTCTGAATAGTTGGCATTGATCAGTGGGTGTTTTTGCAATGTCACCGCCACAGCTTTTGCTAGTAGCGCGGTCATGGTTACACCCTTGGATTTAATCTGTTTGTAAACCTGGTCTAGTGCATCAGTAGTAATGGTGTAACCTACATGGATGACGGGCACGGATAAGCTGGCAACCATATTCCGTGCCACGGCATTTTGCAAGGTAGTAAAAGGCACTACTTGACCTGGAAGAGCTGCAACAGCGGGCATGGGGGCGGGTGTTGGTTGGGCAGCTGGTGCTGGTGGTGGTGTGACAGGGGTTACTGTGGTCGGTTGTGGGCTGGCTTTGCCAACTGCTGCTTCCACATCTTCAGCGACAATCCGGCCGTAGGGGCCACTACCAGAAATGCTACTCAAATCAACTTTCAGTTCTTTGGCTAATTTGCGGGCGCGCGGTGAAGCCACGATTCGCCCGGAACGATGATTAGAGCCGTTTTGAACCGCCAAGACGGGTGTTGCAACTGCGGCTGTGTCTGCTGT
>JANZYY010000801.1 GCA_026419705.1 Fischerella sp. | reverse complement strand
AGATGTGTATAAGAGACAGCTTTAAGCCAAACCAACCCCGACAGAACGAAAAAGGTAAGTGCATCAAGTACGAACATCCTCCTTGTACACCAACGCGAGTATTCTGTTTGCGCGTCACTTTAAACGTCTGGCAGCAAGTTGCCCAACGTTATAATCAAGCCATGCCCGACAACGTTAGAATTACTGACAAGGGAGAAGCAGTAGGCTTTTGGCAATGGATTGTAGAAAAGAACATACCCGCGATTATCTGTGAGGGTGTAAAGAAAGCAGCAGCACTCTTAACACAAGGATATGCAGCCATAGGTATTCCCGGAATTACAAGTGGTTATCGCGTTACCAAAGATGAATTTGGCAAAGTTATAAGTCGCCAGTTAATACCTGACCTAGCGGCGATCGCCATGACGAAGCGCACATTTTACATTTGCTTTGATTTTGAAACTGAACCCAAAAAAATCGCAGCTGTAAATAATGCTATCTCCCAACTTGGTTTTTTATTCCAAGCTAAAAATTGCCCTGTACAAGTCATTCAACTACCAGGGACAGAAAAAGGAGTTGATGAGTTTATCGTCGCCAAGGGTGCGAATGCGTTTGAGAAAATTTATCGCCAAAGTATTGATTTAGAAGTTTACCTTGCCCAAACCAAACCCCACACTGAATTAACGATTTCTGCTGCACTCACGCTAAACAATCGCTATTTAGGGGAAATACCTTTTCCTACTTCTGGGTTAGTAGGAGTGAAGTCAGCAAAAGGAACAGGTAAAACTACAGCACTACAAACAGTAGTTAAAAAAGCTCAAACCAGAAATCAACCTGTTTTGCTAATTACTCACAGAATTCAACTCGGTCGATTTTTATGTGAAAAAGTCGGCATAAATTGGAGGATAGGGTTGGGGGAATGGGGAATGGAAGAACAAAAACAATTCCTAGTTCCCAATAAGTATTTTGGTTTATGCATTGATTCTATTTGGAAGCTGAATCCAGAAGATTGGCAAGGAGGAATAATAATTTTAGATGAAGTTGAACAACTTTTATGGCATCTTCTCAACAGTAATACTTGTAAAGAAAAGCGCGTTAAGATTCTAAATATATTCCAGCAATTAATTTCTAAAGTATTGACTACGGGTGGATTAGTGATTGCTCAAGATGCCGATTTATCAGATATTTCTTTAGAATATTTGCAGGCATTATCAGGAATTAATATAACACCTTGGGTGGTAGTTAATCAATGGAAACCCCAGCGAGGTTGGGATGTAACTTACTATGATTCGCCGAATCCAACACCCCTAATTCATCAACTTGAATTGGATTTACTGGCTGGGCGTAAATGCTACGTTACTACAGATAGTCGCTCTGGACGTTACAGTTGTGAAACGATAGCAAGTTACCTAAAAGAGCGTTTGCAAAGATTGCTAACACAATTTCCTAAAACCTTGGTAGTCAACAGTCTCACAACAAATACACCTGGTCATGAAGCAGCAGACTTTATTGCAAGTATTAATCAAAAAGTAACTGAATATGATGCTGTTTTCGTTACTCCTAGCTTGGGGACAGGAATTAGCATTGATGTGCGGCATTTTGACTGCGTTTACGGCATTTTTCAAGGTGTCATTCCTGATTCAGAAGCACGACAAGCATTAGCAAGAGTACGAGATGATGTACCCCGAATAGTTTGGTGTGCAAAGCGAGGTATTGGCTTAATTGGCAGTGGCAGTACCAATTATCGCTTGCTGTCTTCTTGGTATCAAGAAAATCAAAAAGAAAACTTAGCTTTACTCAGTCCATTGCATAAAGTGGATGTCGATTTACCATTAGTTTATGACCCTATTCCTGTCTCTTATACACATCT
>JANZYY010000800.1 GCA_026419705.1 Fischerella sp. | reverse complement strand
AGTCAGTTTGTCAAACGCTTGTTTGAGGGTGATTTAACGCATACTATTCTCAAGCATCATCCAGGGGTTCCCAATATGTGGCTAACTGGCAGCAGTATGTTATTGAATTGCTGGCTGCACAAGCTTTTCCCTAGTTTTCTTGGTGTAGATTTACCTTCAGATATTGGGGCTTGTCTCAATTTAGAAGCATTCCCTATTAATTTATATATAATCCCCCGTTTTGTGCAAGCGGTAGTCACTTCCGCTTGTATGGTGTATGTATATGTACTGACAAAGCGGTTACTAGGACAAGCAGTAGCCCTATGCACGATGAGTCTGCTGTTATTAGAACCATTCTTTGTGGCGTATCAGCGCTTTATTACCACCGATGCGCTACAAGCTGATTTTGCGATTTTGGCTGTACTGTTGTTTCTGCTTTATTTGCGAAAAGATGGAAAACGCAAATTTCTTTTTGCTTCGGGAATATTTCTGGGACTGTCAGCAGCAGCTAAAGTCACTGCGTTGTTTTTATTACCCGCGATCGCACTTCTAATAGTGTTGATTGAATTAGGAGTTTGGCGAAAAAGCTTTCCCCAAAGAGGCTGGAAGCAGCAATTTCGGGGCTATGCACTTTGGGGAGCTACCATTTTGGTAGTGTTTGTTCTGGTTTTCCCAGCGATGTGGGTTTCACCCGGATATGTTCTCGATCGCATACGTCAGGGTGTTTTGCAAGAATCCGATCGGGGATTTCTTTTTTTCTGGGGACAACTCACCCATTCGCCAGGAATTTTATTTTATCCACTGGTACTGGCGTATCGTCTCTCACCTATATTGCAAGTAGGATTATTCGCAACAAGTGCGGTACTGTTCGTACCCAAGTTACGGCGTCAGCAGGAAAAAATTCCTGAGATAGCAGCAATTGCTTTAATTACTTTCTGGGTACTGTCGATTCTGTCAGCTAGTGACAATAAAATCGACCGTTATATTAATCTCTGCTTACCGATGTTGGCGATACTTGCGGCGATTGGCTGGTTAGAAATTATTGCCGAAATTACAGAGTGGATAAGGAAGCTCTTTCCCCAATTCCCCTCCTCGCTTGCAGGAAGAAGTAGGAGATGGGGTTATCTGTTTCTATTTTTATTACAATTAGCCTTTGTTCTACCCTATCACCCCTATTACCTCACTTACTACAACCCTTTGCTGGGTGGTGGAAAGGTAGCCCAAAATATATTTATGATTGGTCAAGGGGAAGGTTTAGAAAAAGCTGCTCAATGGTTGAATCAATTACCCAATGTGGAAGAAACTAAAGTCGCGAGTTGGTACAGTCGATATTTTTCTAGTTATTTCCACGGTCAAATTTTACCTATAGATAAACGTGTTGCATCTGGAATTCAACCTTGGACGCAAGCTCATCGAGTGGTTTTTTACAAAAACCAATTGCAGCGTCAATTACCAGAACTAAAAATGCTGAATTACTTTGCTATGCAGCAACCTTTGTATAGGGTACGGTTGCATGATATTGATTACGTGTGGGTTTATCCCGGACCGCTACCTTTACCCGCAGATTTAAAGCGCATCCAGTTTCCCTTGTCTTTATCTTTCCAGGAACAAGTACGCCTACTAGGTTATGACTTAAATAAAACTAAAGTATCTACAAATGAGGAGCTGCTCATCACTTTCTACTGGGAATTTCTTGCACCATTACCAGCGGATATCTCAATCAAAATAGGTTTGCGCGATCGCTTCACCCGCAACTCCAATGTATCTAATCACAACTTTGCTCAGCTTGTAAACGCACCCTTGGTAAATGGGTATGTGTTTCCAGAACAAATAACCACAGGTACGCTTCTGCGAGATATCCACAAGCTAAAAATTCCCCCTGGTATATCACCCCAGCGCTACCAACTTGAGGTAGAGTGGTTCTCTCCCAGCAAGGGAGAAGTATTGGGAAAA
>JANZYY010000799.1:306-1941 GCA_026419705.1 Fischerella sp. | reverse complement strand
CATAGTTTGTAGTGAGTACTTAAGTACTCACTACCAACCAAGAACATTTGTAGTCATTTTTTGGAGAAACGGTATTAATATGCTTGCAAGCTTTACCAATGACTCATGACAAACAACAAATGACGACATTAACTAGTTAGCTTTATTTGTGCATTTGTGTTGACCTACTTAGCTCGTAATCGGGAATGCAATTTTGCTGAATGTAAGTATGATAATCCTTGATTTGGCGATCGCAATCCTGTGCGCTCCAGCCACAGTGTTTAGTCAGTATTTCAGTCATTACAGGCAGCAAATCTAAGCCATAATGACTAAGCATTGCCAAGCTCGTGCGGCGACGGGCAATATCTACCAGCGTCCGTGCTAACTCTGAGTTGACAGCATAGACAATCTGGGCTTTAATATCTGGTAATTCAGGTGCGATCGCCTCAGCTAAATCAGACGACTTATCCGTCAAAGCTAAAACCTCTACAGCTTTTGCCCCATAGATTGAAAATAAGTGATGAATTGAAGTCGGTGGAATAACATCACTATAGTCATCAAGGGCTTTCTTCAGGCGAGGATCGTGAGGTGATATGGCTCCAGGTAGGAGTTTCTGCTTTGTTTGGCAGACAGGAGCTTGACGGTCTAATTTTCGGTAGACTGCATCAACTATTTCTTCACCAACTTGGCGATAGGTTGTGAGTTTGCCACCAATCAAAGAAATAAGATTCACAATCCCTTCTCTGGCATGATCGTAAAGGATATGCTTGCGAGTGATTTGCCCTGGTTGCTTGTTCTGTTCCCAAGGTAAAGGACGAACGCCAGAGTAAGTAAATTTCACATCCTGACGAGACAACCGAGCCATGGGAATAATGCGATTGGTTTCAGTTAATAGATAGTCAATCTCGCTGTTATCAGCCTTGATTTGGTCAAGATTGCCGTAAAAGCGCTTATCTGTGGTTCCAATTAAGTATTTACCAAGCCAAGGCACAATAAAAAAGGGACGACCATCCGTTTTGGCTTCCACATACAGTGCAGTCATGGGTGCGCCAACAAAGGGATCGACGATGATATGGCTACCCTTGGTAGCACCGATTTTTTTACTCCCACTGCTGCTTGGTGTCGAACCATCTAGAGTAATCGACTCTAAAATTTGGTCTACCCAAGGACCAGACGTATTTACAACCACAGTGCGCGAGTTCAGTTTCACAGTTACTTCCTCGCCAGTAAAACAATCAGAACAGGTGAGAGCAACAATCCTATTGTTATGTTGATGAAGTTGCTTCACTTTCACATAGTTCAGCACCGTTGCTCCTGCTGCTTGGGCTGCAAGGATATTTTCCAGACACAATCTCTCAGCATAAGCGACTTGACAATCATAGTATTGGGCACCGCCGCGCAACCCGTCAAAATCCAGGTCAGGAAATAACAGCTGAAATTTCCGCTGGGATAGCATCCTGTGAGATAACAGAGTTTTATCAAAGCTCAACATATCGTAGAGAACCATCCCAGCTTGGATTTTCCAGTAGGGACGAGAGCGATCGCTATAAATCGGAATTGTCAGCAGTAGCGGTTTTACCAGGTGTGGTGCAATGTGTAAGAGAATTTCTCGCTCTCGCAAAGATTCACGCACCAGGGCAAATTCAAAAGCTTCTA
>JANZYY010000799.1:0-296 GCA_026419705.1 Fischerella sp. | reverse complement strand
GCCATGAATTAGCCGTGTTGACCAGCTTGTCGAGCCGCTGCTAAAGTCGTTCTTCTCAATCAAGAGCGTTTTGAGTCCCCGCAGCGCTGCATCCCGTGCAGCACCAGCACCATTGATACCACCACCAATTACTACTAAATCATAAGTATTATTACTGACAGATTGTAAATTATTCATCACCACAATCAATCGGTGCTGGAGCGTGATTGTTTTAGGGTATGAGAAGCCCCGCCGTCATCAAAGAGGCGGCGCCGGGAGAATGTCACCGAGAAGTTCGCACAACCAATGCATAAGAT
>JANZYY010000798.1 GCA_026419705.1 Fischerella sp. | reverse complement strand
ATCGTTTTGTCATCTGGACTTATAGCAACGGACAAAACCGATCTGGAGGGCGACTTGAAGGTGTAGGCTAAATAAAAGTTCCCCAAAGGAATTTTAGAGGACTGAGGAAGCATCGCATCAGTGTTGGCTGGTTCATCGTTAGCTTGACCGAAGCCAGAAGAAATATTGATTCCCAAATGATGGGACTGTCGATAAAAAAACTCTCCCAATACCAACAACACAACCAGAGAACCTAATAAGAATAAATTTCTGAGCAATGCATATTTTCTGGGTACAGATGGCTGTTGGGTGGGTGGAATAATTACAAACGAATTTGCCGCTTGGGCTGTGGGTAATGGCGGTTGCTTGGGAACCAAATCTTCTAAGACTTGCTCAGCTGATTGGTAGCGCTGCTGAGCATCTTTTTTTAATAGTTTGTCAATGACCTCAGCCAAATCATCACTAATGGCACTTTTCAAATATTGCCGCCAATCTTGAACCCAAGCATAACCATGTTCTGTCCAAAGTTTAAACGGAGAAGTTCCTGTGAGTAAATGAAAACAAGTCGCTCCCAAACTGAATAAATCGCTAGCTGGGTAAGCCTTACCATCCCTGATTTGTTCAATTGCGGAATAACCATGTGAACCGATCGAAGTACCCATTTGTAACTGCACTCTTGCCGTTAACTGTTTGGAAGAGCCAAAATCAATCAGGCACAAGCGACCATCACTTTTACGACGGATAATATTCTGTGGCTTAATATCTCTGTGAATCACCCCTCGTTCATGGATAAACTTCAGAACAGGTAGTAAATCTAGCAAAATTTCTCGAATTTCCTTAGCGCTGTACCCCCTTTTTTGTTGCAACTCCTTTAACAAATTCTGTCCGTCAATAAACTGCTGTACTAAGTACAAATAAGTATTTTCTTCAAAGTAAGCCAATAAAGTTGGTATTTGCGGATGTTCTCCCAGTTGTTGCAGTCGTTGTGCCTCTCTTTGAAATAGATCCATCGCCTTAGAGAGGGCCCAACTTTCTTGGAATTTTGGGGCTAATTGTTTAATGACACAGCGATCTTGGAGCTTATCCATATCTTCTGCTAGATAGGTTCTGCCGAATCCCCCCTCATCTGAAAGTACTCGAATAACGCGAAAGCGATTCCGTAACAGAGGCGCAAGCGGGCGGTTGCAAGTTTGGCAGAACTGCTTTCCGTCTGGATTAAGGGGGTGTGGGCAATCGGGATTCAGGCAGCAGATCATTCTCAACAAAGTACAACTGCGTAATAAATTATGCTAAGGTTGCCCCGAAAGTTTTCTGAGTTAGGATTAACCATCCTCCATATTATACTAAATCTCGATGAAAAAAATTTGTGAATTTTCTGACTAGAAAACGATCTATTACTGATAAGCAAATATAAAGTTAATTAGGTATTAATAAAAACACATAGTTTGAGATTTCCCTGACAGCAAACGTATTCAAAAAGCACCTGCCATGTATTTATTGTTCGGCGATTTTGATAACTAAATTGTTAATTTGATACCTAAAATGTATGAAGCTTTCGTTGCTCGTTGGAGTTTCTTGTCTTTAACTTTACTAGCCATTCTCAGATCGCGTTTGCAGTTCTTGCTACAGGTGGCAAGTATTTATTGGAAATATCTTCATTTGTAGTTTTAGTCTCATCTCTATGGCGTTGGGTGCTTAAACAGTTAATTAAAGTCGGCAAATGCGATTCCATGCCTAAGGCCCAAATTACCTCATCCGCAGACTTAAAGCGTTCCTCCAAAGAGATTTTGAGCATTTTATTTAAGATTTGGGCGAAATGCTCGCTGATATTGATACCAATTCTCAAAAATAGAACTACACATAGTTCCTAGTGAGTACTTAAGTACTCACTACCAACCAAAAACATTTGTAGTCATTTTTTGGAGAAACGGTATCACATGTGTTTGCCAACTGTACTCACCCGTGTTTGGATC
>JANZYY010000797.1 GCA_026419705.1 Fischerella sp. | reverse complement strand
GTGTAATTCCTTATATAGAAACCCTGTTTCCGGCCGAGGATTCCCTGGATTTGATGGAACGCAAATCACACAAATCCACAACCGAACTTAACATTAGTGTGATTCGCTTACCGAGAATTTCTAATTTTACCGACTTCGATCCATTAGAATCAGAACCTACAGTTGCAGTAAAATACATAAGTCCCAAGCAAGATTTAGGACATCCTGATGCAGTAATTATCCCAGGTACTAAAACCACTATTCCTGACTTGCTGCTGCTACAAAAAAGTGGCATGGCAGAAGCAATTCAACACTATGCAGCTGCTGGCGGCACAGTTCTGGGCATCTGCGGCGGCTTCCAAATCCTCGGTCAAATTATCGCCGATCCAGAAGGGATCGAGGGACAAGCAGGTAGATATCAAGGGTTAGGATTATTACCCATCAAAACTGTAATTACAGGGCAAAAAGTTGTCCGCCAACGTCAAGTCACCTCCAATCATCCGCAAATGGGCTTACCCGTAACAGGGTTTGAAATTCACCAAGGGCGATCGCGGATTGAAACCCAAGGTATAGATTCACACTCCTACTATCCCTTGTTTGACGATCCGAATTTAGGATTAGTCGATAGTTGTCAATCAGTTTGGGGTACTTATCTCCACGGCATTTTTGACAACGGTCCTTGGCGTCGTGCTTGGTTAAATCGCCTGCGTCAGCAAAGAGGCTTGAAATCTCTACCAACAGGGGTTGCTAACTACCGCGATCAGCGAGAAAATCTTCTAGATGGTCTTGCCACCGAAATTGAACGGCATTTAGATTTGACTCCGTTATTGTCGTAGTAGCCTGGGTAGGCTGGAAACCATGACTGTTCGCATCCATTTCTTACCTGATGATGTCACGGTTAATGCCCAAGTGGGAGAACCCCTACTAGATGTAGCAGATCGGGCAGGGGTGTGTATTCCCACTGGTTGTCTGATGGGTTCCTGTCACGCTTGCACAGTGGAATTAGAAGATGGAGATGTCATCCGTGCTTGTATCAGTGCAGTTCCACCCGGACGTGAAGAAGTGACGATAAATTTGTTTAGCGACCCAACGTGGTAATGAATAATTGTTAGTGGTTAGTTGTTAGTTGTTAGTTGTTAGTTGTTAGTTGTACCAGACGTGCCATGGCACGTCTGTACATTAGTTAGTAGTTAGTTGTTAGTTGTTTACCACTATCCACTATCCACTAACCACTATCCACTATCTATTCTCCTGTTTCGCTTTGAGAACGTATTGTTTAAACCGCTCCATGTCTGCTAAAAGCGTTGATTCTACTATCCGACCTAAAAATAAATTATCCATGATTTTACCCAGGATGCCAGGAATAGCATAGCCAACAGTAAGCTTGATGATACTACTACCATGGCGATCGTAAAAGCGAATCGCTCCTCGATTCGGCAAACCATCTATCGACTCCCATTGGATAATTTGCTTAGGAATAACTTTGAGAATGCGGGATTTCCAAGTAAATTCAAAAGCACCAGATTTCAGCTTCCACACTGATAACTCTGGATTATCTTCGGGGATTTTGACTGAATCAATCCACTTCATCCAACGGGGCATTTGCTCTAAATCAGACCACAGACCCCATACTAGATCTATAGGGGCCTCTACCTCCACCTGCACGGTATGCTCTAACCAATCAGACATTCGATTTTGGATTTTAGATTTAAGATTTTAGATTGGGAATTGTTAGTTGTTGGTTGTTCCAAACAACAAACAGCACTCATCAATCAACTCCTACCTGATAGCCTGTTGTTTTCACGGTCTCCAAAATAGCTTTTGCTGCACGCTTTCCTGAAATCGTCGCTCCCTCCATACTATCGATATAGTCCTGCTGCGTATAACTCCCCGCTAGGAAGAAATTAGCTACTGGTGTTCGCTGGCTGGGACGATAAATATCCATTCCTGGCGCTTCCCTGTACAAAGATTGAGCCAG
>JANZYY010000796.1 GCA_026419705.1 Fischerella sp. | reverse complement strand
GGTGCCATGGCACGTCTGTTACAACCACTATCCACTAACCACTATCCACTAACCAAAATAACTCGGCTCATTTCCTGGTTTCCACTTGATATTGCAACCGATACTCGGCTTTTGGTCTGAATTCACAGGTTTACTCGCTAGCACCGCCTCAATTGCAGCACGTAAATCTGCACCTGTTACTGGTTGATTATTACTAGGACGACTGTCATCTAATTGTCCACGATAAACGAGTTTGCGATCGCTATCAAATAAAAAGAAATCAGGTGTACAAGCTGCTGTGTAAGCCTTGGCAGTTTCTTGAGTTTCGTCATAGCACAGAGGAAATTTAAACCCAAGTTCATCTGCCATTGCCTTTAAAGAATCTGGGGCATCATCTGGGTAATTTTCGGCATCATTGGCACTGATAGCGACAATTCCTAAATCACTTTGTGAGTAATCTTTTCCTAACTTTGCTAGTTCATGTTGAACGTGCTTCACAAAAGGACAATGTCGACAAATAAACATGACTAGCAGTGCTTTTTTATCGGCAAATTTAGACAGTGAAATCATCTCTCCAGATACTACATCTGGTAGATGAAAATCCGGCGCATTAGTCCCTAGGGGTAACATTGTTGAAGCAGTTAAAGCCATATTTCACCCGAATGAAAATATTACCTAGAAAATTACTTTTTATCATTTGTCTTTAATATATCAATTCTTAGTGCTTAATTAATTCTGTGTAATCTGCCATCAATTATCAATTATCAATATTATTTTTGCTAATAAATAGAGTTTGATATTTACGATCATGATGAGACAGGGGCTGATTTAAACCCCGCCGTGGTGGAGATACTTTATTTCGCATAATCAGCAAGGGTAGACTGAAACATCCAAAAACCACCACTATTACAGCTATAATCCAAACCGTCCACCGAATAGGTTGATAATTGCCACTTTCAATTTGCCAGAAAACCTGGTTATATCGCCAGGCTGCGAACATGATGATAATAATACCAAAAATTACTAAACTAACACCTAAAGTTTCCGAGTTAAAAAAAGGATGTGGCGGTATTTCTTGTTGCGTTAGGGTGAAACTTAACTGACGCATGAACAAACCAAACCGAGCAATAGCAAAACCAAAACCAATTAATGCAATTGAAGTTCTTAACCAAGCCAAAAATGTACGCTCGTTTGCCTGATGCTCCCTTTGACGGTCAATTTTAGGCATTTTGCTCATAATTAGTCTTGCTAACCTTTCATCCACTTTAAATAAGGACTCTATCGAGATGCAGTGCACTTGGAATAAATGAGGATAAAATTTGAACCACTAAGTCACCAAGACACCAAGTAATAAACAAGAAATTCATCGTGTAAATATGTAATGTCAAAATTTTAATAGATGTTGAGATTGACAATAAAAAAATGTAGAGATGCTATAGATAGATCGTGCGTCTCTACTTCTATGAAAACAGCTGTCAGTGATGTTAATTTTTTTTACAGATTGGCAAGCAGGCCAAAAATGCCGTGTCCTGTAAAGACTTCTAATGCAATCAATGACACAAAGCCTATCATTGCTAAACGACCATTGAGCAATTCAGCGTAAGGAGTAAATCCAGTGCGATCGCCTTGTTCGTCTACATAAACCTTTGGCTCGATCGCAAAATTGTTCATTTTGCCCTGCTCGTCAACAATTGCACCGTTTGTACGCATGGATATTTCCTTATGAATGAGATAATTACAGTTATGTAACGGATTGTAATGTTAAAGTTAAAGTTTGTAAAGAAGATAAGATTGCTAACGAGGGCGATCGCATCTAGGACCACACTTGCCAGAATTTAATATCTCAGAGAGCTTGCACAACGGTACTGATTGTGGTCTGATCGTAGTTTGGTAAATTTTTTTGACTTTAAGTCAACCAATGACAGCAACGGGTAAAGTAACCCAATTTCAGTACACAGCACTGTATAAGCCCTGTCTCTTATACACATCTC
>JANZYY010000795.1 GCA_026419705.1 Fischerella sp. | reverse complement strand
CCCAAGCATTGTGTTTAGAAGAGATGACAGGAAAACCCGTCACTACAGAATACATCTATTATGCTCACTCTCATCAACGTCAATTAGTGGAGATTTCCGAGGAATTAAGACACAGTGCGATCGCCACAATTAAATCAGTAAAAAATCTTCTAGAAACTGGCATTATGCCAATAGCAATCTATAGCAAACGTTGCAAGGGATGCAGTTTCTACAACCAATGTTTACCACAAGTAGCAGAAAAAGTCAGGCGGTATCAAGAAGAAATTTAAGTTAGTGGTTAGTAGTTAGTCTTTAGGGTTAATTGTTCGTTGTTGATAGTTAGCCCATTCCCCTTTTCCTCCTTACCTTCTTATCTATCTGCTTCCAATTCTTTCACATAATTTCCAAATCAATTATGGGTACAGTATACATTACACAAGAAGATGCTTTTATCGGTAAAGTTGATGAAAGACTCAATGTTAAATATGAGAAAAAAACAATTTTGGATGTGCCTTTAATCAAAATTGATGGTTTAGTTGTGATGGGGAGAGCCAGTATTTCTTCTGCTACTATTGCCGAATTAATTAATCACAAAATACCCCTGACTTTCTTGACAAATAACGGTAAATATATTGCGCGATTAGAACCAGAAATGAGCAAGAATATTTTCTTACGTTCTGCCCAGTGGAAAGCTATGGGAGAATCACCACAAGCGATTCATGCTAGCCAAGGTTTTGTGAGAGGAAAGTTAAAAAACTATCGCCAAAGTTTATTACAAGCACAACGCCGATATACAGAACTTAATTTAAGCGCTGGCATCACTCAGTTAGAAAGCGCGATCGCACATCTTGCTCAAGCCACATCTATTGATTCTATCCGAGGTTTGGAAGGTGCAGGTAGTGCCGCGTATTTTAGTTGTTTTAATCAACTGATTCGTGTTGATAACTTTCAATTCCACACTCGCAACCGTCGTCCCCCAACTGATCCAGTAAACTCTTTGTTGAGTTTGGGTTATGCATTATTACGTCACGACGTGCAAGGCGCCATTAATATTGTTGGCTTCGATCCCTATTTAGGATATTTACATACAGAGCGTTATGGCAGACCATCATTAGCACTAGATTTAATGGAAGAATTTCGTCCTGTAATTGTCGATGCAGTAGTTTTAACAGCAATTAATCGTCGCATTCTCGTACCTACAGACTTTATTACCGAACCACTCAGTAACGCTGTTTCTCTCACCAAAGAAGGCTTACATAAATTTTTGCGTCTCTATCAAGAAAAGAAGCAGACAAAGTTTAAACATCCCGTCATGCAAAAGCAATACACCTATCAAGAAACCTTTGAAATCCAAGCAAGATTACTGGCAAAATACCTCATGGGTGAAATTGAAAAATATCCGCCATTGGTAATGAAATAATTCATCTGGTTAGTGGTTATTGGTTAGTAGTTGTCGTAGAGACGTGCCATGGCACGTCTGTACAGTAAGTAGTCAGTAGTTGGTTTTTATCCTTATACCCGATCCCCAATCCCCTTTTCCCTTCTTCACTTCTCCATGTTTATTGTCGTCAGTTACGATATCCCTGAAGATAAACGTCGTACCAAAATCCACAATATTCTCAAGTCTTATGGACAGTGGATGCAGTATTCTGTATTTGAGTGCAACCTGACTGAAACTCAGTATGCTAAACTGAGGGCGCGGTTGGCAAAACTCATTAAACCCAATGAAGACAGTATCCGCTTTTACTTTCTCTGTGCTTGTTGTCAGGGTAAAATTGAGCGCATCGGTGGCGAAATGCCAATGGATACTACAGTATTTTTTGCTTAGAGTTTGCGTCAACCAGTAGGTGTTTGAGAGAAGAAATCTCATTTAATGGCTCAAAGCCTTATCCATTCTACTTTTGAAGCGGCTCAAATCAAAATGAGGTTGACGCAAAACCGGAAACTATTACCAGTCAAGCTTTTGAGCCTATTTTTACACACATCATCTTGACAC
>JANZYY010000794.1 GCA_026419705.1 Fischerella sp. | reverse complement strand
AGATGTGTATAAGAGACAGGTGCTGTATATTCAAGCTAAGTAATTTTCGCAGAGTTTGTCCTAACGACCCACTACACAAAGATTAATAGCAGTCTTATCCAGTTTTGACTCAAAATTAGTCTTGCGTCGATGAGTTTAACGACGTTAGACAGTGCGAAAATCCTCCCGTGACGATCGGTGCAAGAATCGGCTTCGGTTATACCAATTTTGCTCACCTGTTATGCATCGGGAGAGAGCAAGCTAGCCAAGGAGGCAGAAATTATGATTGATGCAAACGAGATTCTCAAGGCAATGTGTGAGAAATATCAAGCAGCCGTTAGCGCCAACGATTCGGTAGCCTATGGGAAGCTATTTGCCGCAGACGCGATTCGGATTCCACCTGGGTCGGAGCCTGAGCACGGTCCAGAGGAAATTTCAAAGAGCGAACAGAAGGACTATGATGTCGCCAAATGGACTGTTCAATCGATACCCCTTGAGGCTCTGCGGATCGACGATCGATGGGTATATGGAATTGCGCAGGCCAATGTGAACACTGTCGCCTACGCTGATGGGACGACGAATTCATTCAAAGCCACGAAGACCTGGCTTCTCCACAGAGAGGACTCAGGAGAATGGCTGATCAAAAGGCAGATGTGGAACCTCAAGTCATAACCACTGAAGTTGGGATTCTTCTGCGGAAGGAAATAGAAAGTGTTGCTCAACCACCCCTTTGGAGCGGACTGATTCGAGATCTTGGTGCTGTGGCAAAATTGGTCAGCAGCAATTCAACAGGAACGTTATGCAGTTCAGTTCTAAATCGACCTCTGGGGGTAAAATGGGGGCCTGTAACAGGCGATCGCTGCCATAAATTCATAATATTTTCTTATAAATCCCTCCTGGAGATAGGATTCATGCAACAGTCTGTTGTGCACCTGGCAGCCCGTCTTGGACTACAAACGAAGCTAGGGTGCTGATAGTGGCATTTTCATCAGTAATACTTGATACAACTCGGTAGTCACTCTGCCAGCGATCGCGGGTGAGATTGCAGCGGACATACCCCCGGAAAGCACCATCAAAAAATTTAGTGTGAGGATTGTCACTCAGAGCAGCTTGAACCGGAGGGATAAATTGGGCTGGAAAATCGGAGGAAATTGATGTTCCGACAAACTCAGTGCCAACAGTTGCTGAGTCTGGGTTCTTGAAGTCTAGCTTGAGGTCGTGAACCCAACTGGAGTGGATATCTCCGGTGATCACCACGGGGTTAGAGGGTTGACGCTGGTCTAGAAAACTCAGAAGGCGATCGCGTGCAGCCACATAGCCATCCCACTGGTCCATGTTGAAAACTTCCGTTTCTGGGCGACCATCAAAATCATATTCAGCCAACATCGTCTGCTGAGCAATAACGTTCCAGCGTGCTGTTGACTCGTCTAACCCTTTGAATAGCCACTCCTCCTGCTCAGAGCCTGTCATGGTAGCATTTGTATCAAAAGCTTGGGAACAGCGAGGCTTGAGTCCGTCATCGCAAGGTTGGTCGGTGCGGTACTGGCGGGTATCCAGTACGTTAAACTCAACTAAGTCACCGAAAGTAAACCGTCGATAAAGCTGCATGTTAGGCCCTTTAGGCAGCGAAGATTGGCGTAGTGGCATATGTTCGTAGTAAGCTTGGTAGGCATTGGCTCGCCGCACTACAAACGCTTCTTGGCTTTGGTTTTCTTCAGGTATTAAGTTGGCGTAGTTGTTTTCAACTTCGTGATCGTCCCAAGTGACAATCCAGGGGAAGTTAGCATGAGCGGCTTGCAGATTTGGGTCAGTCTTGTATAGAGCGTGACGGTTGCGGTAATCGGTAAGAGTAAAGATTTCCGGACTATTATGCTGGCGCGGTCCACCAGATTGCGGGCCATACTCGTAAATGTAATCGCCGAGATGAACCACAAGGTCGAGTTCTTCATCAATCATGTGTCGATAGGCTGTATAGTAGCCATTTTGCCAGTCTTGGCAGGA
>JANZYY010000079.1 GCA_026419705.1 Fischerella sp. | reverse complement strand
AATGACGATCGCATCCTTGCCGGTCACTTGCTCAGACTCTTCAAATTTGATCCCCGCGTTCATTTTGCTGGTGCAGACCACACAGCCTCTGAGTTCAAGGGTTTAATCGGTGCTTGTGACTTAGTAGTAGCTGAACGCATGCATGCAGCGATCGCCGGGCTTTCCAGTGGTGTTTGTACTTTGCCAATTGGTTACTCAATCAAAGCCGAAGGCATCATGACCGATTTATTAGGACATGAGTCTATTCATAGTGGATTGCTCATTTCTATACAGCAGTTCCTAGACACCGATACTGCTTGCAATGCAATTCGTTCTGCTTGGAAAGGACGCCAAGAAATTTCTGAGCAACTCAAAAAAGTGCTGCCTCAAGTGAAGCAAAAGACAGCGAGTAACTTCGATATGCTCCTGCAAGTTGCACGTTAACTGAGATGATGAAATGAAAATTGGCTATCTGCACATTGGTCCAGTTCAACATGGAATTCGTCGCTACAGCGAGTTGATCGCCTCAGAGGCACGTCAGCGCGGCTTCACTATTATCGAGGCTAGTGTAGTTTTAACCGAGGATCGGCACAAGAATCGAGCTATGTTAATGGCCGCAGCCAAACAACTCGCTGCTGCTGATGTGATTCACTTGCAACACAATAAACTGCTCTGGGGAAAGCGATCGCAGCGCTATTATCTCCAACTTTTGATGCGTAACTGTTCTTGTCCGCTTATAGTCACAATGCATGATGTCTACGTGCTACAAGTGCCTTTTAGCTGGAGAAATATCTTCAATTACGCTAAAGCAAAGTATGGCCCAACTGCCTGGAATTTGCGCTGGATGTGCGCTCAAGTACAACAAGTTTTAGTTTGCACCAAGCAAGAAGCACAAAGGCTTGAATATCTTGTAGGAACAAACACAGTTAACAATAAGGTAAAAGTCATCTCACATTTTGTAGAGGAGAGGACAGTAACAGTCAGTTATGAGGTAGCCCGCAAAGCATTGAACTTAGAAAAGTACAAAATAATTACATTATTGGGCTGGATTTTTCCGCGTAAGGGACATCGATTAGTAGTAGAAGCGCTGCCTCAACTACCATCAAACGTAAAAGTTATTTTTGCAGGCAGACCAAGCGACGGTTGCGAATCGTTTAGTAAAGACTTAGTAGACCTTTCAAAAAAACTTGGTGTAGAAGACCGCCTGCAAATCACAGGCTACTTGTCTGAGCAAGAGCTAGAGCAATATTTAGTTGCCACTGATGTAGCAATTTGCCCTTTTCAAACCTCTTCTGCTTCCGGTTCTCTATCAACTTGGATATCTGTGGCTCACCCAGCAATTCTGGCATTTGATTTACCTTTAATAGGTGAATACAACAAACTTGAGCCAGGCGCAATTCAAACATTTTCTCCCTACACACCAACTGCCCTTGCTGATAGAATTAAACAGCTTTTACTCTCTTGCCAGCAACGTGATAACACAGCTATGAAAAATCTGCGACAGCGTCTTTGTATGTCGGCAATCTTTGATGAACACTTGAGATGCTACTATCAAGCTGTCCCAGCACCTATAGAAAGAAAATATGAGGTTTTACAGCCTTTTACCAATAAATAGTATATGTATTAAAAGCAATGAAATGAGTAATTTTAAATTACTAGAAAACAGCATTGTTGCTTGAAAACAAAGAATGAATAACATACAGAAAATACTGATGCAAATAAATTTGATGTAAAACTTATAATTCTGAGCAACTGCTAGGCTAACCTAGCCATTTGGGTAAATGACTTTCAAGTCAGATTGTTGACCATTAGGAGAAGAAATATGGAGAATTTGAGGTCAGTCTTTCTACCCTACAATCCTAATAACAACGAGAATCCTTATCAAAGCCAATTAGCTAAAAATTTAGAAAAGCTAGGAGTTGAGGTAAAAGATTCTGGTTGTGGTAGTTTTTTCTTACCGATAGCTATTACAAAATGGCAAGCAAATATTTTACATCTGCACTGGTTACACTTTTTTTTGATTAAATCTAATATTTCTTTATCTCTAATTAGCTCAATTCTTTTCATTTTTCAAATACTGTTTTTAAGGTTATTAGGTGTAAAGATTATTTGGACAGTTCATAATCTTAAGAACCACGCTAATCGTTTCTTAAAACTAGAGAAATTTTTTACAGTTTTAGTTGCCAAAATTGCTCATGCTATTATTGCTCACTGTGAAGTAGCCAAACAAGAAATCATCACAAATTTTCATCTATCTAATGATAATAAAATATTCGTAGTTCCACATGGTAATTATATAGATTATTATGAAAATATCCTGACTCAAGCAAAAGCAAGAGAAAACCTAAATATCTCAAGTTCAGATGTAGTGTTCTTATTCCTTGGCTTAATTCGTCCTTATAAGGGTGTGTTAGAACTAATAGATGTTTTCAAACATTTACCTCAACCAAATATTCAGCTAGTTATTGCTGGTAAAGTATGGAATAACGATTTAACACTAGCTGACCTGATCAAGCAAAGAATTGCTGACGATCGCAGAATAAAATTCATACCTGGCTTTGTTGCCGATGACCAAATTCAACTCTACATGAATGCCAGTGATGTAGTTGTCTTTCCCTATCGAGACATTCTGACATCCGGTGCAGTTCTTCTGGCTATGTCCTTCGGTCGTGCTTGTATTGCCCCCCGCAAAGGATGTATCGGTGAAGTGCTAGATGATGCTGGAGCAATTTTATACGATCCCGATGATGAAGATAGTTTATTAAATGCGTTGAAAATGGCAATAGAAAAGCAATTTGAATTATCAAAAATGGGTGAATATAATTATCAAATTGCGAAAGAGTATAATTGGCAAAATATTGCCGAAAAAACTTTAAAGGTATATCAAAACAATCTCCAATATCAGTAAGCATATATTGATGTTCCTGTTAGCAATACAGGTAGAAATTAATGAGTAATCACATCGTTATTACCTATCACTACTCTCTGAATTATCCAGGCGGAGGAACAAGAAGCTGTCTGGAAATTGCTGATGCATTGTATAAGCTGGGTCACAAGGTTATTCTTGTGCCTGTTTCTTCTAACGCAGAGCAAGAACCGCAAAGTAATTCATTTCAAGTTATCCCAGCCAAACCAAATAAATTAAGGTTACACTATCTATTAGATTGTATTTTAGTAGCAAAAACTGTCAAAAAAATCTTGTTAGAAAAACAAGTGGATGCAGTGTTAAGTTGGAGTCACGAAGGAGCTTTACTACCAAGACTTTTAAAGTCACAAAATGTGGTATTTGGTATGATTGCTGCCCATCCTTCATATATTGAGTGGCTCAATCGCAAAACCGATTTTAAAGCAATCAAACATCTCACTGATAAATGGTTTCGCTGGCGACCTTTTAAATGTGCTGATATAGTCTTTGTATCTTCAAAATATACGCAGGAGGAAATTTCTACTTTATTTAATGTAGAGAAGGAACGTATCAAAATTACTGGTCGTGGTATAAATCCTATATTTAGCAAAGTTGAGCGTTCACGTACGCAAACTATATCTAACTTCATTTTCTATGGCTCCTTTGCTCCTGCCAAAGGAGTTTTTGATGCTATTGCAGCTTTAGGAAAAGTAGCTGCTCAAGGTTATACCAACTGGACATTAAAATTGGCAGGCTGGGGGTATGAAGAAGAGATTAAGCAGTCAATAGGAGAACATGGAATTCAAAATAAAGTTGTTTTGTTAGGACAGTTGCAACCCCATGAACTAGTTCGTGAACTAGAGTGGGCTAATTTAGCTATTCTACCTTCACGATTGGAATCTTTTGGAAGAGCAATTTCTGAAGCTCAAGCTGCTGGACTAGCAGTCATTTCCTATGAGACTGGTTCTATTCCTGAAATTCTAGAAGACGGCGTCACAGGCTGGCTAGTACCAGTTAAACGAGTGGATTTGCTCGCAGACGCGATTGTCAAAGCAATCGAAAATCCAGAACAGACTTTTCATATGGGCATGGTAGGGCGCGATCGCGTTACTCAGAGATTCACCTGGGAAAGAACTGCAATGGCTATCTTAGAGGGTATCGAAACAGCAAAACAAAAGAGCGATCGCACTAAAAATACAAATCTAACAAAGATTTGGAACAACACAATTCGTAATTATAGCCATAAATAATACTTTGAAAAATAGAGGTAAATATGACGATGGAGTTGAAGGCAAATTTTGGATTAACACAAATAAAATACTACCTTTCACAAATCGCTAAAAGCTGTATATCATTCGTACAGTCAATTACCTATGCCGGTAAAGAGTATACTTGCCCTTGCTGCAAAGGTAATTTTCGGACATTCTTACCAGCAGGAATTAACAAAAGACCAAACGCAGAATGTCCCAAATGCTTCTCGCTAGAAAGGCATCGTTTGCTGTGGCTCTATTTACAAGATGAAACAAATTTGTTGAGTGAAAAACTGAAAGTTTTACATTTTGCACCAGAATTTCAACTCTATCGCGTCCTGCGATCGCTGCCTAATTTGGATTACCTGACCGCTGACTTATCAGCACCCCGTTCAATGGTTCATGTTGATGTTACAGATATGCCTTTTGCTGATAATTCCTTTGATGTTATTCTCTGCAATCATGTTTTAGAACACGTTCCAGATGACCGCAAAGCCATGAGAGAACTTCATCGAGTACTCAAACCTACTGGATGGGCAATTTTACAAGTTCCTCTCGATACTACTCTTGAAAAAACCCTTGAAGATCCTAGTATCGTTTCAGAAGAAGACAGAATCAAATTTTACGGTCAAAAAGACCACGTTAGGCAATACGGAAGAGACTATAAGAATCGGTTGGAAGCAGCAGGATTTAAAGTGAAAGTAGAAGATTACATCCATAAAATAGGGACTGAATTAGCAGAAAGATACCGATTAATCAGTGAAGATAACAATAGTGAAGATATCTATTTTTGTACTAAGTAAAAGCTGAACTTTTCTCCAGCATTTTCATATTAGTTGAGCAAAACAGACTCAAGTATCGGATGCCACGAGATTAGGCATTTACGAAAAAAAAACGCATATTAAATAAGCAGGAGAAATAAAACCATGCGCGTGGCAATTGTACGCAGGTTGCCAGGAGCATCTTTCAGCATGGATGTTTATGCTGATGGCTTGGTAAGCGGACTCAAAACCGTCCGTCCAAATTGGGAAATTGTTGAATTAACTCCTAATCCCTACTCTCTTGGCAACAAAAGTTCCTGGTTCAAAGGAATACATAAATACTACGAACGCTACTGGCATTACCCTGCTATTATCAAACAGCAAAAGGCAGATATATTTCACATCATCGATCATAGTGATGGTCACATCATTTACTGGCTGAAAAGCACAGGTAAACCCATTGTTGTGACGTGCCACGATTTAATTAACTTCCTACAACCTGAAAATATTCAGGATGGCTCTCGTCTAAGCTTCTTTAGTACAGCCTTCTGGAAATTTGCAGTTAAAGGGATACGCCTGGCAAACCACATTATTACCGTCTCTGCACATACCGCCAAAGATGTCAGACAAATTTTGGGATTGGAATCAGAACGTTTAACAGTGGCTCCCAATGCAGTTGATTCTAGTTTTTGTCCTCTGTCAGCCACAGAAATTCAAGCTTTTCGCCAGCAACATCAAATTTCACCACAGACAATTTGTCTGCTTAACGTTGGCTCCAATCAACCCCGCAAAAATATTTTTACTATTTTACGAGTTTTGGCTGTACTCAAAGCTAAAGATGTATCTGTGCATCTGTTTAAAACAGGTGCAGACTTTAATAGCGAGCAAAAAAAATTTATTCATACTCACAAGTTAGAAAATAATATCACCTATCTAGGTAAACCAGATAATGCTACCTTAGTGCAAATCTACAATGCTGCTGATATTTTAGTGTCACCTTCATTGTACGAAGGTTTTGGCATCACAATTTTAGAAGCAATGGCTTGCGGAACACCAGTAATCACCTCGAATACCACTTCTCTACCAGAAGTTGCAGGTGATGCTGCTATCTTGGTGCAACCAACAGATGTAGAAGCGATCGCAGAAGCCGTCATCCACCTCAACAGTGACCCTGATTTTCGTCAGCAATTAATTGACAAAGGACTGACCAGAGCAAAGTCCTTTACTTGGGAGAAAACAGCGGAACAGGTAGCTTCTATCTACGAAACTTTATGAGGAAATTTGTATGATTTCAGCCCAACCCACCAAGAATGCTCAGCGCCCAAAGGTTCTTATTTCTGCCTACGCTTGCAGACCTGGAATGGGTTCTGAACCTGGGGTTGGTTGGAACATGATAAAGCAACTGGTTAAATACTGTGATGTATGGGCACTTACCCGTGCAGACAATCGCCCATTTATAGAAGCCGAACTAGCAAAAAATCCTATTTCTGGACTGCACGTTGTTCACTGCGACCTACCCTCCTGGGCAAGATGGTGGAACTATAAAGGCAAAGGAGTACAAATTCATTACTATCTCTGGCAAATTATCGCTTATTTTGCTGCTCGTAAACTGCACCAAGAAGTCAACTTTGACCTCGTACATCATGTAACTTACGTCAAATATTGGTCACCTAGTTTTCTCTCACTTTTACCAGTGCCATTTATTTGGGGACCCGTTGGTGGAGGAGAGTCTGCACCCAAGGCATTTTGGGGAAATTTTAGTCTGCGAGGCAAAGTTTATGAAATCCTGCGAGATTTAGCTCGTACTCTGGGCGAACAAGACCCATTTTTACGGCTCACTGCCAAACGTAGCATCTTGGCTTGGGGGACAACTGAAGATACGGCAATGCGCTTACGTCAACTAGGTGCAAAAAACATTCAGGTATGTAACCAGATAGCTTTATCCGCAGCAGAACTCACTCATTTGGCACAGCTATTGCCTAGTTGCAGTAACTCTACCATCCGATTTATCAGCATTGGCAGACTTTTACATTGGAAAGGATTTGACCTGGGGTTGCGTGCTTTTGCCCAAGCTAACCTACCCGATCGTGCCGAGTATTGGATTGTTGGCGATGGTCCGGAATTAAACCGACTAAAAACCCTAACTGAGCAGTTGGGAATTGCTCATCAGGTCAAGTTTTGGGGAAATTTGCCACGAGAACAAGTCTTAGAAAAATTGGCAGGATGTTTAGCGCTGGTGCATCCTAGCTTACATGAATCTGGCGGTTTAGTATGTATGGAGGCAATGGCAGCGGGTTTGCCAGTGCTTTGTCTGGATTTGGGTGGGCCTGGAATTCAGGTAACTGAACAGACTGGTTATAAAATCAAGGCTCACAATCCCGAACAGGCAGTAAGGGATTTAGCCACAGCAATGGCTCAGCTTGCTGAAAATCCCGATCGGCGATCGCACATGGGACAAGCAGGACACAAGCGAGTTAGCGAACTGTATAACTGGGAAGCCAAAGGTCAGTATATTGCCCAAGTGTATCAAGAAATCCTCGCCAAAAATCAACAACCGCCATTGGCAGGACATGAGATGCATCTACTTAACAGAAAAATTTAGACTTTGAAATGCGATCGCAGGTGTTTACTTTCCAGATATATAAGCGTAATCCCTGAATATATATTTATTGAATACTTTTACTTTATTTAAGGATTTTCACGGGAATGCGTATTCTCAGCGTACATAACCGCTATCAAATTCGCGGTGGTGAGGACGAGTCCCGCCAAGCCGAGGAAGGTTTACTGCGAGAAATGGGGCATGAGGTGGAAGTCTACGAAGAAAGCAATGACCGCATTGCCACGATGAATTCATTAGCTCTTGCATCCCGGACAATTTGGTCGCAAGAAGCTCATCAAATTATTAAACAAAGGCTCAGAAAACAAACTCACGACATAGTACACGTACAGAATTTTTTTCCGTTAATCTCCCCTTCTGTTTACTACGCAGCCAAGGATGAGGGAGTACCTATAGTTCAGACACTGCGAAACTACCGTTTGCTTTGTCCCAACGCCCTGTTTTTTCGAGATGGCAATATTTGTGAAGACTGTCTGGGTAAATTCGTACCTCTACCCGGTGTAGTACATGGTTGTTACCGTGAAAATCGAATTGCCAGCGCCGCAGTTGCAAGTATGCTCATGGTACACCGCACCCTCCGCACCTGGACAAAAATGGTAGATATTTATATTACCTTGACCGAGTTTGCCCGTCAGAAGTTTATTGTCGGGGGTTTTCCAGCGAACAAAATTGTTGTGAAATCAAACTTCGTTCACCCCGATCCCAAACCGGGACAAGGAAAAGGAGGCTATGCTTTATTCGTAGGGCGACTCTCTGTGGAAAAGGGTTTAGATACTTTAGTTGCAGCTTGGAAGCACTTACAAATCAAGCTGCCTTTAAAAATTATCGGCGATGGTCCTTTGGCTGAGCAATTGGCTGAGGATACTAAGAAAATGCCTCACATCGAATGGCTTGGTCGCAAACCCATGTCAGAGGTTTATAACTTGATGGGTGAAGCGATGTTTTTAATCTTTCCCTCCAACTGGTATGAAACCTTTGGTCGAGTAGCTGTGGAAGCCTTCGCGAAAGGAACACCTGTAATAGCCGCAGATATTGGTGCAATTGCTGAACTTGTAGACCACCAACGCACTGGACTGAAATTTATACCGGGCAATCCAAAAGATTTAGCAGCAAAAGTTGAATGGCTCTTAGCCCATCCTAAAGAATTGAGCCAGATGCGTCAAGAAGCACGAAGTGAATACGAAACAAAGTATACAGCTAAACATAATTATTATAAGCTGATGGAAATTTACGAATTGGCCCGTAGCAATTAAGTAAGTAGTTAAAATCACTATGTTAAATAAAATTACGGAAACCCTTACCAATGACAAAGGACAAATGATGATAAATTACGACCTCTACTAGTTAAATTTATTTGTGCCGGCTTACTTAATCTATTTGTCGCGATCGCGGTTATGTTGATTAAAAATTCCTTTCTCTTATTGCTAGCTTTTGCCAGCGCTTTTTTTGTGCGAGTGTTGACATCAGTTGGTATCCCTTCTTTGATTAATTTTGCACATTTTATTCTCATTCCTGCTGTTGCTGTATATATGGTTGTACAAACTCGCACTAAAATTCGAGTTTATGCAGTCTTGGATTTGCTGGCAGGCCTAATGATTATGTTGGCAGTTGTCATCGCTAGTGCGATGCTTAATAAAGCTGGAATAATCAACATATTTATAGATTATTTACTGCGTGCTGAATGGCTGATATTTCTGTTAGCAATTATTAGCGTTACTCCCTCGGAAAAGAGTTTAACAACACTTCGTTATTCGTTACTAAGTTTTGCTTTTATTAATCTTTTATTTGCCTATGTCCAGAAGTTTATTTTACGCTGGGGTGAAGGAATGCCCGCATCTGGTGATTACATTACTGGAGTGTTTGTCGGGCAAGGAGCTGGTTGTGATGTTTCCTCTGGAGTATCAGTAATTTTTGCTATTTATTATTTCTTCAATAGCAATGGCAGAAAAACTAATTTATGGATCAAAATTGCTGTAGTTTTAGCTGCTATTATTCATCTTTTTATTACTGATGCTAAATCTAGCTTTATAATATTTTTAGTTTCTTTAGCAATACTAATGTTAACAAAAATAAAACTAAATAGCAAAAGTATTACTTTGCTAATACAATATGCATTAATTTTGATAGTTTTTTTGGGTATACTTTACTGGGCAGCCCACACTGTTGCTCCAGGTCTGCTAGGTTTTTCAGACCCAAGCCAAAGGCAAGATGGCTTTGACCTAAAGTTTTCAGTATTTTCCATTTTTCCCTCTTTCTATAAATCGGCCTTAAACCGCCTGCTGGGGTTGGGTCCAGGGCACACAGTTGGTAGATTAGGAGGATGGATGCTCAGAGACTACGCAGATCTGTTAGAACCTTTAGGTGCTACAACCCATCCTGCTTCTCAGGCTGTTTGGGATGAGGTGCGCTCAACCTGGATAGGTGAGCGCAGTCGCTTATGGTCACCATTTTTTGGCTGGGCGGGAATTTGGGGAGATTGGGGTTTGTTGGGTGTCGCTAGTTATCTGTATCTCCTTTTCATTGTCTGGAGGCGATTTTGTATAAATGATGCTTCTAAATGGATTCTACTTTCTATACCTATTTTTGCATGTATTTTTACTCAAACAGAAGAACCAGGTTACGTACTCTCTGTAGCTGCGATTCTTGGTTTGCAATGGCAAGAATACCAAATGGAACAGCAGAAGATTCGGCGATCGCATCTTCAAAACTTACACTTAAGTCCAAATTTACACAAATTGCCAGAACTCAACTGAGGTTAATTCTTATCTTTTGTAAACAACAACCAGCGCAGAAAACATTGAAAATATAAAAATTTGTTTTCCAAACGTTCTCTCACTCTAATCTGGTAGACCGTTCTGGCCATCACTTTTTTTTGCGGATAGTCTTTACTCAAAAGCTCTTGACATATCTGTGAGCCTAGAGAATTTACTTCTGAATCTGCTGCGATTTGTTTTAAAACATCCGCTGGTAAGGTTATTCCAGCAAAATGATAAGCTAAGAAAAGACCGATAAAAAGCATTCTTTTACAGTCAAATTCATTCGCTTGTTGGATGAGTTTTTGCCAATTAATTTCCTGAGTAATGCGGATGAGTTGAGCGAGATCGAAAGGCCAGCTGAGTTTTTGCCAACGATGTCTAGATCCGTGCACGCATAGAATTAGCAGCCAATCTTCTAGTGGTAGATAAGGTACAGTCAAACCAGCAAAGGAATATGGCTTCAGGTTTTTCCAAAAGTGCTTGGGTTCTATTGGCGATGTGTATTCTGGTGTAATTCGCCAGTGGACTTCTATTAAAATACCTTTGTCAGGGTCTATAAAGTCATAAGTATGTCCACCTTTAGATTTCAGATAGGCGATTTCCTCTGCTTCAGTCATTTCAACCTTTGGTCGATATCCTTGAGCAAGCAGCACTTTTTTTACCTTTAAAACATCTTGCTGCTGGACTATGATATCTAGATCGCAAAATTCCCGCAGTGCGACATTACCATATAATGAGTTAGCCAATACTGGTCCCTTATATGGAACTGCTACGATTCCTTGCTCTTGTAACCAACCTAAAATTTTGACAAGTTCTCCAGCTAATTGCAAACTGCGTTGAGCATTTGCGTAGAAAAGATTTCGGAGTTGATTGAGAGCATCTTTGGGAATCAACTCTTGTGCGATCGCATTCAGGTTTGTATACAAAAGCGGCATTAACCCGTTTTTATATGCATAACTGATTACAGCTTGCCAGTCTATGTTTTCTTGTTGAATTAAAGTTTTAATTAGTTGTGCATCGGCTTCATCTATTTCGGTACGCGCACAACACAGAATCAGCTGTATTTCCGGACGAACATCAATGCCTAAAATTTTGTTTTGAGGTTGTGCTAGAGTTGGCATTTCGATAATTAGCTGTATTACTTAAGTGTGTTTTATCTATGGTGGGTGTGTGCAAGGATAATATTTTTAATTCTTCAACAGACTCTATCTTCAGCAAAGCCTTATTTTTTATCTCCCATTGCCAAGTAGCTACCGTAAATATGCAATAAGGGAAAATGGTAGCCAAGATATCGTGAAACCTTACCACTGCCATAAATTTTTATACGGGAAAAGCCTATCATCTTGAGCTTCGATTTCAAGGCGTCATGAAAATGCTGAGAAACATGACTTTCATCATCCAAAACGCTTTCACCGCGAATTTTTTTCTTGATATCTAGAGGATTGGGAGTTGTGAGCAAAAATCTACCGCCAACCTTCAAAACTCTAAATACCTCTGCTAGAGTTTTGTCAACATCGATTGGATATAAATGTTCAATAAATTCTCCGGCGACAACCACATCAAAAGTGCGATCGCCACAAGGAATATTTGTTGATAATCCGTGAATGCCTCCTTGATAGGCTTGGCTAGGTAGGCGTCCTAACCGATCTTTCACACAATCGAGTCCAGAAATTTGCAGGCTTTGATTAAGACTTTTTAAAACTTGACCACCTCTACCAGTATTGCATCCTATATCAAGGACAGTACGTGCATTAGCAGGAAAAAAGCGATAAAACTGGCGATAGCGTTCTTCTGTAAAAGGGTCACGTTCGCTAACAGCCTGTTGTAAATTTACTTCCTCATATTTAAGCATGGTTGACACCTCTAATACCATTTCTCTATTTACAGATGATTCTCTGTCGCCGCTTGGGAATTGGTATAAGTAACACTCCGCAACCAAAACACCTGTTAATTTCTTTTCCAAAACCAGCTAATCTCTAAACAATTCCACTCTCCATTGCTGGGCTTGCACTAGATTCCATTTGGGCTTTCCAAGATTGGGCATACAGACCATCCAAAGCTAGCAATTGGTCGTGGCTACCAGATTCGACAATCTGACCATCACGCATTACATGAATAATGTCTGCTTGCATTGCCAAGGTGAAACGATGGGTAATCACAATTGCCATACGACCTCTGGCTAAACTACGGAAACGTTCTAACCAATCGTATTCGGCCCAAGGGTCCATAGCGCTAGTTGGTTCATCTAAAATCACGATTTGGGCGCGTCTAAAAAATGCTCGCGCTAGTGCCAAACGCTGCCATTGACCGCCACTTAAATCGGTTCCTTCTGGAAACAACTTACCTAACATGCTCTGATAACCCCAGGGTAAGCGCATAATTTTATCGTGGATACCCGAGGCTTTTGCAGCCGCTTCAATCTCTGCTTGATTGAATTCTGCGGAGATATCACCCAGAGCAATATTTTCTCCAGCACTGGTATGGTAGTGAATTGGAGATTGGAACAAAACAGTAATTAATCTGCGAAATTCTTTGACAGCGAAGTTACGCACATCAATGCCATCTAGTTCAATGCTTCCCGATTCAGGGTCATAAAAACGGCACAAAAGTTTAATGAGAGTACTTTTACCAGCACCATTATCAC
>JANZYY010000793.1 GCA_026419705.1 Fischerella sp. | reverse complement strand
GTTAAAAGCAAGGACAGTGCTGTGTTGGGCGCCAATCTCGGTGGAAAAAAACGAGCTCGAAAGCGCGCCGATGTGTATGAACAGGTTCGTCCAGCTTATGCTAATGACAAAAAATCCCTAGTTTACTCATGTGGATAGGGGGCTTGGAAGTTCAGTCTGAAAGTCCTTGCCCCTGCTTGCGCTTTCTGTCTTATCTCGTAGCACTTAACTCGTAGCACTTAAATAGTCTGCCAAAGCTTCTGAACCGCCAATGTGTTTGCCATCAATAAACACTTGCGGGACTGTTGTTGCACCTGTGATGGCTTTTAATGAGTGAGTTGTCGCATCCTTACCCAAGACAATTTCTTCGTAATCCAGACCATTTTGCTTGAGCATCTCTTTAGCACGTGCGCAGTAGGGACAACCAGGTTTTGTAAACAAAGAAACCAACTTGGGTTTGACTGCATTTGGATTGATGTATTTGAGCATTGTCTCAGCATCAGACACCTTAAAGGGATCGCCTGGCTCCTCTGGCTCAATAAACATTTTGTCAACCACGCCATCTTTGACTAACATCGAATAGCGCCAGGATCGCTTGCCAAAGCCTAGGTCTGATTTATCTACGAGCATACCCATACCCTCAGTGAATTCACCGTTGCCATCGGGTATGAAAGTTATATTGTCTGCTTGCTGATCCTTTGCCCATTCATTCATTACAAAGGTATCGTTGACAGAAATACAGACAATGTCATCCACACCATTTTCTCTGAAGGTTTTTGCTAATTGGTTGTAGCCTGGAACATGAGTTGATGAGCAAGTAGGTGTAAAAGCTCCCGGTAGGGAAAAAACTACTACAGTTTTACCTGCAAATAAATCATCGGTGGTCACATCCACCCATTGATCGTTCTGACGGACACGGAAGGTGACGTTCGGAACTCTTTGTCCTTCCCGATACGGCAACATAACTTTACCTCTTTTAGTTATTCTAAATAAAACGTACTCGAAATGAGTACGCTTTGTCAAGATGTTTTTGTTGTTTGGTGTTCATCCCTAGCAACTAGCTACTACCAACCACCAACTGCCAACAGTGCAAAGCGCTTTAAGATTCCCTTCCCGAAGCCCAAGTATCACGCCACTTAACAGTACCCTCACTGGCAATTACCCAACGCCGAGAGACAAGATTTTCCCGCAAAGGAGAGCGTCCTTCCCGCCACATAGCATATTTATAGCTGATCAATTTGCCTGCACTTTCATGAAAGGGAATCTCTGCAAACCAGGTATTGGAGTTGATGTATTCCAAGGGATATGCTTTGCTGATGTCCCAATTTCCAAGTTCGGGACAGTCGCCAATTACCACGATGGTTTCCCCCGGTTGGGTGCGTACGCCATTGAGTTGTACCGGGACAATGGTTTGCCCTTTGACACGTTCGCCAACATGACTAATGGCGATCGCTTCTTTAGGAGCAAGTTTTAGGTTAGAAATTTTGCCATCTTTGACAAGGAACTTGCGTCCGGTTAACAAACAAGTATGTTCTCTATCTGGTAACTCAGTATCTACCTCTTCTAGAGTAACTGCATCACCTCTGTTCAAGGCGACAAAGCAACGGGAGTCACGGTAGCGGCGTACGTAGCAGTAAACATCTGGTGTAATATATTTCTGCCATTGGCTACCCATTGATATGGCTGGGTTGAGACGGCGTAGTCCGGAAAGTTTCCGCACATCCCGATAGATGGGGGTATCAGTATCCCACTTCTCCATCATCGGGCGGTTGTAGGGATCGTTATTACCGTAGATATTGCGATCGCCATTGGTATCATTATGCAGATATTGTTCCGTACCATAAAACAGACAAGGAATACCGCGAGTTGTCATCAACAAAATCACCGCTAACCGCAGCGTATCGGGATCGGGATTGAGAGTTAGAAAGCGGTGCATATCGTGGTTGTCGATAAACGTAATTAGTTCTGTTGCACCGTTATAGCGATAGTCTAAATCCAGTAC
>JANZYY010000792.1 GCA_026419705.1 Fischerella sp. | reverse complement strand
GTTTAGCAATCAGCTGGGGATCGCTTTACAGCAGGCACAGTTACTAGAAGAAAAAACCAAAGCTGCCAAGCACAAGCAGTTACTCCCCACAATCATCCAAAAAATTAATACAGCCTTATATATAGACAGAGCTTGCGAAACTGCCGTGCAAGAAGCCCGACAACTCCTGGGTGTCGAGCGAGTCGCCATTTACAAGTTTCGCCCAGACTATTTTGGTGACTTTATCTTTGAGTCCGAATCTGGGGGATGGCCGAAACTAGTTGGTAGTGCCTGGGAAGACACATATATAAAAGAACACCAGGGCGGTAGATTTCGCAACGACGAACCCTACATCATCAACAACGTCTACACAGCTGGTCTCAGCAATTGCCATTTAGCAACCTTGGAGTACTTTGGCATCAAATCTTGCCTAGTTGTTGCCATTAAACAAGGAGAGCAGCTTTGGGGTTTATTGAGTGCATTTCAACACAGCAGTCCCAAGCATTGGCTGGAGATCGATGTCACCTTGTTGACTGGCATTGCACAGCAGTTGGGAGTAACCTTGCAAGAGAGAGAGTACGTCTCGCGATTAGAGATACAAGCTACCGAGATGGCAAGAACTGCTCAAGTAGACCATGCAGTTGCCCAGCTGATTCCCAAGATCCTGCAATCTCAGGACTTAGACACCATTTTTCGCACCACCAGCCAGGCGGTGCGGCTATTGCTAAAGTGCAATCGCGTGGTCATCTGTCGTTGCAATGCTGATGGAAATAGCAGTATCGTAGCTGAGTCAGCAACTAAAGGCTTAGATGCTTGGCAGCAATGGTATATGCAAGCAATCTTTCCAAATACCGAGGATCTGTATCGCCAGCGTGAAAGCTTAATAGTTAATAATATTTATACATCTGGTCACACCCCCGATGAAATTGAAAGCCTAGAGGGAATTGAGGTCAAAGCTTATATAATTACACCAATTTTCAAGGAAGACAAGCTCTGGGGTTTACTCGCTGCCTATCAAAGCAGTGAAGCTCGTTCATGGACAGAAATTGAGGTGAGAGCGCTGAAACGGATCTGCGTGCAAATAGATGTAGCAATGCGACAAATAGACTACATCCAGCAACTGCGAACCACATCAGCGCAACTGGCGAAAACAGCAGAGCGAGAACGCTTAATTACAAAGACAGTTGAGCGAATTCGCCAGTCTCTTGATTTGCAGCAAACCTTCAAGACCACAGCCAGAGAAATCCGCAATTTCATGGCGGTCGATCGCGTCGCCCTCTATAAATTCGACTCCGGCTACCATAGCGGAGAAACTATTGCTGAAGATGTCAGACCAGGTTACGTTTCAGCGTTAGCAGTCAAAGTCACAGATCATTGCTTCAGCAAAGACATGGCTGAACAGTACAAAAAAGGGCGCTTCTGTGCGATCGAAGATATTTACCAGGCAGGGTTGGCATATTGTCATATTGAACTTCTTTCCCAGTTCCAAGTGCAAGCCAATTTAGTGGTGCCTTTATTCAAAGGCGAGGAACTGTGGGGATTATTTTGCATCCACCAGTGTAGTGGTCCTCGGCAGTGGCAAGAAGCAGACATAGAATTTGTCAAACAAATTGCCGCTCAACTCAACATTGCCATCCAACAGGGAGAATACATCAAGCAACTCCAAGAACAATCGCAGCAATTGGCAGAAGCCGCCCACCGAGAAAAAACAGCCAAAGAGCGGCTGCAGCAGGAAGTGATCCAATTGCTGACAGTAGTGCGGCCTGCCTTGACAGGCAATCTCACTGTCCGCGCTCCAGTCACAGATACAGAAGTGGGTACTATCGCCGATGCTTATAACAATATCCTAGGCAGCTTACGGGAAATCGTCACCCAGATGCAAACCGCCGCCAACCAAGTCACTCAAATTTCTCAAGCGAATGGCTCTGCCATTAACAGATTGGCGACCCAGGCTCAAGAACAGTTCCAGGCTCTCGAACAAGCCCTTGAGGGAATTCAGAAGATGGTTAGTTCAACCG
>JANZYY010000791.1 GCA_026419705.1 Fischerella sp. | reverse complement strand
CACATACATCGAACCGCTAACACCGGAATTAGTTGAAAAAGTCATTATCAAAGAACGACCTGACGCCCTACTACCAACAATGGGAGGACAAACCGCCCTTAACATCGCCGTTGCTTTGGCAAAAAACGGAGTGTTAGAAGAGTATGGTGTCGAGTTAATCGGTGCGAAGTTACCAGCGATTGAAAAAGCCGAAGACAGGAAACTATTTAATGAAGCGATGGCAAAGATTGGGGTGAAAGTGTGTCCCAGTGGTACAGCTTCTTCACTAGAAGAAGCAAAAGCGATCGCCCATCGCATCGGTACTTATCCTTTAATTATTCGTCCAGCTTTTACCTTAGGTGGTACTGGTGGCGGTATTGCTTACAACGAAGAGGAATTTGCCGAAATGGCACAAGCAGGTATAGATGCTTCTCCCGTGTCGCAAATTCTCATCGACCAGTCCCTTTTAGGTTGGAAAGAATACGAATTAGAAGTAATGCGCGACTTGGCAGATAACGTTGTGATTATCTGTTCCATTGAAAACATTGACCCAATGGGTGTTCACACTGGCGACTCTATCACTGTTGCTCCTGCCCAAACCCTCACGGACAAAGAATATCAGCGGCTGCGGGACATGGCAATCAAAATTATCCGCGAGATTGGTGTAGAAACCGGCGGTTCTAATATCCAGTTTGCTGTCAATCCCGTAGATGGGGATGTAATTGTCATTGAAATGAACCCCCGCGTTTCTCGGAGTTCGGCTTTAGCCAGTAAAGCTACCGGTTTTCCGATCGCCAAAATGGCGGCTAAGCTAGCCGTTGGTTACACCTTGGATGAAATCAAAAATGACATCACCAAGAAAACTCCTGCCTCCTTTGAGCCGACCATAGATTATGTCGTCACTAAAGTTCCTCGATTTGCCTTTGAAAAGTTCCCCGGTTCTGAGCCAGTGTTAACTACCCAAATGAAATCGGTAGGAGAAGCAATGGCAATAGGAAGGACATTTAACGAGTCCTTCCAAAAAGCCCTGCGTTCTCTAGAAACCGGGCGTGCTGGGTGGGGATGCGACATTAAAGAAAAACTCCCTAGTGGCGAACAAATTCGCGCCCAACTAAGGACACCAAACCCTGAGCGTATTTTTGCTGTGCGTCATGCCATGCAGCTAGGGCTAAGCATTGAGGAAATTTACGAGTTGACCGGGATTGATCCTTGGTTCCTCAATAAAATGCAGGAATTGCTGGAGGTAGAGAAATTCCTGAAGCGGACGCCCTTGCAGCAGTTGACAAAAGAGCAAATGTATGCTATTAAGCGGCAAGGATTTAGCGATCGCCAAATTGCCTATGCCACCAAAACCACTGAAGATGAAGTCAGGACATACCGTAAAAAATTAGGTGTTATCCCTGTTTACAAAACTGTGGATACTTGTGCAGCCGAATTTGAAGCCTTTACTCCCTATTATTACTCTACTTACGAAGAAGAAACCGAGATAGTGGTAACAGATAAACCCAAAGTGATGATTTTGGGTGGTGGTCCAAATCGCATCGGTCAGGGAATTGAATTTGACTATTGTTGCTGTCATGCTGCTTTTGCTCTCAAAGCCATGGGGTATGAAACAATCATGGTCAACTCTAATCCCGAGACTGTGTCAACAGATTATGACACAAGCGATCGCCTTTACTTTGAGCCGTTGACCAAAGAAGATGTATTAAACATTATTGAAGCGGAAAATCCTGTAGGTATAATTGTGCAGTTTGGCGGGCAAACACCGCTGAAGTTGGCAGTTCCATTGCAGAAGTATTTAAAGGAAGTGGGTACTGAGGTAATCCCCAATCCCCAATCCCCCATCGCCAATATCTGGGGAACCCCTCCAGACTCTATCGACATTGCCGAAGACCGAGAGCGATTTGAGAAGATTCTCAAGGAATTAAATATTGCTCAACCGCCAAATGGGATCGCCCGTACTTATGAGGATGCGCTGATCGTCGCCCAACGGATTGGTTATCCCGTCGTGGTGCGTCCTAGCT
>JANZYY010000790.1 GCA_026419705.1 Fischerella sp. | reverse complement strand
TTTGCCAAAGCAAGTTTGCGGGGTTTGTAGTTGGCGCTTTCGCGCTGAAGCGCTCACTACAAACAATACTTACCCAGTAATTTTGGTTTGGTGGAGTACTAGTGCATTTACAGTCATATCAGGTAGTAGTATAATCCGTCAAATAATTACTTCACAATATCACAACAACTAAAGAAGCTACTGGGGGATAATACCCTGTTTGTAGGTGTAGCTGCTGTTATCTGGGTGTCCATACTACAAATGCCGAAACCTGAAATTAACCCGCGTCCTGGTGGTTCAACTTGGTGTCTTGGTGTCTTAGTGGTGAAAAAATAAATCTATGATTAACCACCAAGACACTAAGACACAAAGAAGATTGTGTTTTGAAGCTTACAGTCAGATGCGGTTTAGAAGTGGCGATGGGGGGAATTTTAAAGTGTTCTAACCGCGTACTGGAAACTGCCTTTTCCATCGATCTGCTAAAGAATGTATATCACTGCAACTTTACCAGTTGGAATCAAGCATATCTAATGATAGACACAATTTACACTGTCATCAGCTTTGCTCCCGTGCAGGGATTTATCGAAAAGTCTCGTAAGTTAAGAGATTTATACGGGAGTTCTTATTTGCTTTCTTATTTGTCTTGGGCGATCTGTAGTGCTGCTGAAAGCAATCATTGTAAGGTAATTTCTCCTGCAATGCCGAATGTGACTCAGGGGATGTCTAACCAAATCATTATTCAGGGAGATTTTACAAAAAAAGATGCCTCAGCAGCTTTGAATAATGCTTGGAAATGCGTCACCCAAAGCTGTCGGGAATGGATTGAGGAGGAGTTACCAGGAGAGTATTACTGGAAGCGAAATTGGGATTTGTGGACAAAACACGCTTGGGAATTTTTTTGGGTTCAAGCGGATGATGCAAGTAAAAGTATTAGCGATGTGCGTCAAAAATTGAATGAGCAAAAGTATTGGCGTGCTTGGACTGGGATAAACTGGCAAGGGGAAAGTTCTACTCTCTCAGGTGCAGATGCGATCGCTTACCCTGGTCTTGGTCGCATTGCCGATCCCTGCAAATATAACTATCAGGAAGAAAAAACAGCTGTTGAGAAGTTTTATCAACAACTCAGTCAAAAGTTAGGAGAATCGTTTATCGATATCACTCCAGGACTAAATTTCTCAGGTGAGGAAAAAATTGAACGCAGCAAGGATTATGGGGAATCTTTTATCGATCCAACTGAATTACTCAGTATCCCAGAAATCATTAAGCGATTAATTACCCATAAGGCGATTGCAGAAAAATTAACTGAACACTTCGAGCGCTGTTTTGGAAATAATGGTAGTAGTGAACAAGTCAAAGCACAAATTCAACAGCTGTCAGAGGATCTTAACCCCCAACGCTTTAGAGATTTAAGCCGACTCAAGAAGAAAAAGTGGATTGGTGAGAATCTGCAATTGGAACAAGAGAAATTTTCCCAAGGCTGGTTTGCTGGAGATGGTGACAAAGCTGGTGATTATTTGAAAAAGTTTGCAAAGCAGCTTGATGAAGCTGAAAAAATCCATGACTTTAGCACAACGATGCGAAAATGGGGTGAATATTTTAAAAATAATCCACCTGATTTATGTCGCGTCATTTATGCAGGGGGCGATGATTTTTTAGGTGTCTTTTATGACACGGAAAAAGAGGGGAAAAACCTGCAACCAAGGCATTGTATTAATTACTTCTCTCATTTTAAAACTAAGGTTTGGGACACCAATGAAGTTGATCCGGAGAAAAAAAAGCCCATTACTGTTAGCGTTGGTTTTGTTTGGGCTGCACCGGATGTTCCACAACGGGATGTCCTACAACATTGTCGGGAAGCAGAGAAATCTGCCAAAAGTCAGGGGCGCGATCGCATAGCTTTCCGAGTTTTGTTCAATAATGGCAACTACCTAGAATGGGTTTGTCCTTGGTGGCTTTTAGAACAAGACTTACTTTCGAGTTATCGCGATCGCGAAGGAAAACAAAACTGGACGCATATATATAAT
>JANZYY010000789.1 GCA_026419705.1 Fischerella sp. | reverse complement strand
GATAGGAGTAAATTCAAAGTCGATAGTTTGATTGGGAACAATGTCTTGCTTGACACGAAAGGCAGGAACGTAGAAGCCGTGTAGAACATCCTCTGATTGCAGCGCCAAACGCACTCTTTTGTTAGCGGGTAGGTGCAATTCTGTACTGGTGACATTTTTTTCTGGATAGTGGAAGACCCAAGCCCATTGTTTAGCAAGAACGTCGATTTTTTCTACAGATTCTGAGTTTGCTGCTAATACAGAAGATGTCTCCGTGTCCTGCATGGGTGCTGCATAGGCCGATTCCATTCCCATCGGCATGTGCAAGTGGACATGCTCCATTGGCCCTTGAATAGCCATTTGCTCGTAGATTTGGTAGCTGTAACCGGCAATCCAAAATACCAGCAATATTGGGATGGCTGTCCAAACAACTTCCAGGGTGACATTACCTTCTATTGGAGGCCCGTCAATAATCTCACCCTTTTTCGCCCGATGGAAAATTACGGAATATATCAGTGTTCCGGTAACTCCCAAGAAAATGAATGCTCCGAGTGTAACCAAAAAGCTAATCAAATCATCAACGAGTCGCGATTCAGCAGCAGCTTCTGGAGGAAGCCAGGAGTAAGCTTGTTTCCCAATCCAGAGACTGGTAGTAACAAGAGCGATCGCACTTGTAATCAAGGTTAAAATCTTCAGTAATTTCTGGATTTTCATGGCAACATACGAGTTGTTTGTTGTTTTTGACTACTAACCACTAACTACTAACCACTAACCAAAATTGCTTACTTAATCATTGCGTTGAGGTCTTGACCGACTCTTAGTAACTGGTCAGCAGTATTATGTACTCCAAATTCAGCAGCTAGTTGCGCTCCCAGTGTGCCGTGGATGTACATCACAAACATGATTGCCATTCCCGCAACTAGATAACTCAGCTGCACTTGTCTATCTTCGTCTTTGCGCCAAGCGAAGCGCTGGAATCCTCGCCAAACCGTCATGCCAACAATTAGCGCCAATAATAAAACACCACCTACACCATGCCAAAGCATTGTTTCCATTGCCTGCAATCCCCAAGCACTCTTCACGTCTAGTGGCGCTTCTGCCAACATAATTTCATAAAAACCTGTTGCTACTGTAAAAAAAGTGATGGTGGCAGAAGCTAGCATGTTGTACCAACCAACATCAAAGAAGTTGGCACGTTCAACCGGAATTGCCAAAAACTTGAAGACGAATTTGTGCAGTGGGAAGAATACACCAACAATATCAAAGAAAATCCCAATGATGAACAAACCCAAGGTGAGATGAACTAAGTTGGGATGAATGGGAATGGTGTAAGGCAGTCCGTTTGCGCCTAATTGCACTTTTAATTGGTCAATCAGTTCAGAGTTCATCGCAAAATACCATCCTTTACCGCTTCAACAACTGGTACTGTGTGCAGCCCATATACCCAAACAAGTCGATCCCCCAGATATACTTGCATACCAACTATGATGGTCAATATCAGCCCTACTCCCAGATAAGTGATTGGTAATTTCTGGGGATTGCGTGTACGAATTACATAACGCCAAGCTGTAATTGCTGCAATGATTCCCGAAAGTGACCAGCCAATCAGGGTATGCATATTCAGCGCTGACTTAGCTAGATGGTAAGGTCTAGCAAGACCTGCTTCAAACTGACCAAAAATGATCGCAACGAAGATGGCGACAGTAGCAAGGCACATATTCCACCAGCTGACCTCGAACAGACGGGAGTTACGGGTAAAATAACCAACTACATCGCAAACAAAAGCAAACAACACCATCGCAATTACAAAGTGAACGATGATGGGATGAATCGTGTCTGGATAGGGTAAATTATGGTCGTTCAAACGTGTTAAATACTCAAGCATGGAATTCTCCTAGGCATATCTACTGCATATAAGCTCAACTTCCAAGATTGGTATTCATCTAACCGATATAATGGTTTGCCAAAGCAACTTTGTGGGGTTTGTAGTTGGCGCTTTCGCGCTGAAGCGCTAACTACAAACAATACTTACC
>JANZYY010000788.1 GCA_026419705.1 Fischerella sp. | reverse complement strand
GTGTAAGACTCTAACCAACCATTGACAATAGGCCCTTCTAAATAAACGTCTTGTATTTGCCGCACGATTTTTTGTAGTTCTGTCTGCCAACCAGCAACGATTTCCTGTATTTCTTCCAACAGGTTCATTGCTAATGCTGGATTAGCTCCATTGCGATGACTGGTAAAGCTAGGGGTTTTGAATTTGGGGAGGCGTGGCGTTTTACAGGCATTCTCATCTACTGAAAAGGTTTCCACGGTTTTTTGATGAGGCTCTAAATCCTGAGCATGCTCATTCTGGGATGAGGTATCACGATTAGCTGTCTGTTCTGATACACTAGCGCCGATCCGAAATGATAAAGACTGCTTGCTTGTATCTCCTGATTCAGCGGTAGTACCGCGATTTCCTAAATTCTGCAGTGTAGCCTCTATACGTTTTAAACCTGCTTTCATAAGGATATCTCTAGCTTTGCTGTGACTTGCGATCTTGAATGATGCTGATTCTGATGCCGGAATTTTTGACTTTTCCCAAAATTGCATCAAAGATGCTGAGTATTCATCTTATCTCTGAAAAGTTATGTGGGAGCAAAAATTTCATCCTGAAAATGAAAAATTATCGTATTTAGGTTACAACCCTAGTTAATTAAAGATAGTAACTAAACTGTCTAGAGTAAAGTCACAAAGAAGAAGAAAAAAAGACACAAAGCAAGAACGGTCAGGAGGAGTACCTCACAAACTCGTAGCTTTGACAGAAGGATAAAGTTAAATGAGTAAGGTCATTTTGGTAGAATCCTACGCCTTCTGCCTTCTAGGAGGATAAAGTTGAATGAGTAAAATCATTTTGGTAACCGGGCCTGCACGTTCTGGTAAAAGCGAATGGGCAGAAGCTTTGGCAGTGCAGTCACAAAAAACAGTGATTTACGTGGCGACAGCAACTTGTAACGATGCAGACAATGAATGGCAACAACGCATTCAAAAACATCAACAACGTCGTCCTCAAAAGTGGGTTACATTGGAAGTGCCTGTGGAATTATCTGCTACTCTTGCTAAAGCTCAATCAAACACCTGTATTTTGATTGATTCTTTAGGAACTTGGGTAGCTAACCTCCTCTCTCAAGAAGAAGCAATCTGGGAAAAGACCGTGCAAGAGTTATTAGAGACTGTGGAATTGGTAGCAGCTGATGTGATTTTTGTTGCCGAAGAAACGGGATGGGGGGTTGTGCCAGCTTATCCTATCGGTCGTACTTTTCGCGATCGCTTGGGTAATTTGGTACGTAGGTTGAGTGCAATCTCTGCATCAGTCTATTTAGTGACGGGCGGTCACGTTCTCAATCTCAGTCTACTTGGTTCGCCATTGCCAGTTTGGGAAAGAGAGGGGGAGATGGGGAGAGTGGGGGAATAATTATTAACTACCAACCACGAACCACCAACAACCAACAAATGACTATTCTTAATTATTTGTTCCAAATTGGTGAGCCACAATCCAAAATCTAAACTGTAAAATCAAGGGTATGGCATCTCAAAAAGAAGTGAAACGATATCTCGCTTACTGGTTTCAGTTAGGCAAAAAAGTAATAGTTGGCAATAGTGGAGAAGCATTGTTGCCCAAATCTGTTATAGTAGGCGATCGCTATAGTGATGAGTTTGAGGAATGCTGGCGAAAGATTACCTCACAAGAATCAGGCGACTGTTACTTAGAAGGTACACGCGAAACCATTGCTGAACTCCTAACACCTGATTGGGAGATGTTTCCCTGTGCCCGTTGCACTATGCCAGTACCAATGCGAAATGTAGGTATGCCAGCGGAGTTATGTCCGTGCAACGATTTACCTGGCTGGCCTAACATGGAAGTACCACTCCCACGCAATCCAGTTAACAGTCAATTGCAATTGAAGACTATTCGCGATCGGCTTTTACTTTTAGAGAATGGGCAATCATCTCATGATTGATTCTTAATTTAGGGAGCATCTCAGTTTTGAAAGTGGCTCAAACCGACAATAATCCATTGAGGTAGGCACAGCGATGGGCTAGGACT
>JANZYY010000787.1 GCA_026419705.1 Fischerella sp. | reverse complement strand
ACATTCTGATACCGCACTTGGGATTAGATATACGTCAAATACTTTATCCCAGCGAACAACAAACAGAAACGGCTTCAGCACAACTACAACAAACAGCGATCGCTCAACCTGCATTATTCCTGATTGAGTATGCTCTAGCCAAGTTATGGATGTCTTGGGGAGTGCGTCCCACTGCTATGATTGGTCATAGCATCGGTGAGTATGTAGCCGCAACTTTAGCTGGTGTATTCAGTTTAGAGGATGTCTTGGCTGTAGTTGCAATCAGAGGGCAAATGATGCAGCAACAGCCTCCGGGGAGTATGTTAGCTGTACCACTACCAGAAGCAGAAGTGCGATCGTTTTTGGGTAAAGAACTTTCTCTCGCAGCCATCAACAGTCCATCCGCTTGCGTCGTTTCTGGAAAGACAGAAGTTGTAGAGGCGCTACAAACCTATTTAGCCTCTAAAAATATAGATTGTCGTCTTCTGCATACATCCCATGCCTTTCATTCTCAGATGATGGAGCCTATTTTGGCATCTTTCACTGAACAAGTTCAAAAAATTAACCCTAAACCTCCCCAAATACCCTTTATTTCCAATCTTACTGGCACTTGGATCAAACAAGACGAAGCCCAAAATCCACATTACTGGAGCCAACATCTACGCTCTTGCGTGAGATTTTCACCAGGAATATCTGAGTTATTAAAACAGTCAGAAGCAATTTTTCTCGAAGTTGGTCCGGGTCGGACATTAAGTACATTCACGAGACAGCATTTAGCTCCAGAAGCAAAACAACTAGTACTAACTTCTCTACGTCATCCCCAAGAACAACAAGCAGATATTGCTTTTATATTCAATACCCTAGGTCGCCTTTGGTTGGCAGGTACAAAAATAGATTGGTCAGAATTTTACAGCCACAAACAATGTTACCGTATTCCTTTACCTACTTATCCTTTTGAGCGCCGACGTTATTGGATCGAGGCAAAAACACCATCATTACTATCAGACGAACTCAATCAAGATAGTTCTGATACGACGAATATTTCAGAAACAGAAACAAAAGCAAACCTTGGCAATGATTATGTTGCTCCCACGAACGAATTGGAAGCAAAAATCGCCAAGATTTGGCAAGAAATTCTGGGAATTCCCCAAATTAGCATTTACGATAACTTCTTTGAATTAGGGGGAGACTCTTTAATTGCTACTCAACTTGCTTCTCGACTACAAGCAATTTTCCCTGTAGAATTACCACTCCGCGAACTTTTACTGCAAGCCTTGACGATAGCCAAGCAAGCAGAAACAATCGAGGAAATTCTACTAGAAAAAATTGCCGAACTGCCGGAAGAAGAAGTTGAAATTATTTTAAATCAATAAAAGCAGATTGCACAAACTCAAACACTAATACTCTGCTAACTGCTGATGCGTTTTCATCAAAATTATGGAGCAACAATACTCTCATTTATCACCCGCCAAAAAAGCCCTTCTAGAAAAATGGAAAAGAGGTAAATTGCAAACCGAAACAATTCCCAAACGTCAAAATTCTCAACCTGTACCTTTATCTTTTTCTCAAAAAAGGCTATGGTTTATCGATCGACTTTATCATGGTAGTTCATTCTATCATGTCTCCAGTGCGTTGCATTTAACAGGATTGCTTAATGTCACAGCACTCCAGCGAAGCCTCAACGAAATTCTCCGGCGACACGAAGCATGGCGGACAATCTTTGTGACAGAAGATGAACAGCCAATACAGATAATTTTACCCCAATTAACTTGGGAAATGCCTATCATCAATATTGAGCATTTAGCAAATATAGATTGGGAAATAGAAGTAAAACAAATAGCTACAAAAGTAGCTCAAAAGCCTTTCAATTTAGCTACAGGTCCCTTAGTAAGAGCAACTTTGCTTCGCTTACGTGAAACAGAACACATTTTGCTATTGACCATACATCACATCATCACAGATGGATGGTCTATGGGTGTATTTGCACAAGAGTTGGCAAAGCTATATAGTGCTTTTTGTAAAGGTCAACCTTCGCC
>JANZYY010000786.1 GCA_026419705.1 Fischerella sp. | reverse complement strand
AAGTTTTGGGAGTTACTCTCTTTGATTATAGAGGCTTGATTAGTCTTAAAAAAACCTCCTCATCTATTCCAGCATCAATTTTGTCATTTGCCAACTAGTAACCATAAAATTTTTTTGAAAAACTGAATTGCCCAAAAAACGGGAAGTGTGTAAGGGGGTACTATGATGGAAAACAGGAGCACGCGTTGGTCATTTCTGCTTAAAGAGGGAACCTATGATTGGAGAAGGAATTATAGTACCTTTGTTATATCTTATTTTGGCTGGAGCTTATCTTTTGGTCATACCTATAGCTGTACTGCTGTACCTGCAAAAACGCTGGTATGTCGCTAGTTCCATAGAGCGCACGTTTATGTACTTTTTGGTATTCTTCTTCTTTCCAGGTTTGTTGGTGTTGTCTCCGTTTGCTAACTTTCGACCCCAACGGCGACAAATTGAAGCTTAACAAGATTGGTAGGTCATAATACTCATGCGACGCATTGACGCTCTTGGAATTGGCTTTGGCGTTTTTATTGCAGGCGGTTTGGCGTATTTACTCCTGCAACTAGCAGGTTTAGATAGTTTGTCAGCTGGTATCTGGAGTCAACTCTTACTAGTCGGCGGGTTAGTTGCTTGGTTGCTCACCTATATCTTTCGTGCAGTTAACCATAAAATGACCTACCATCAACAACGCGAGCAATATGAAGAAGCCTACTTCCAAAAACGATTAGAAGAACTCTCCCCCGAAGAATTAGCGAAAATTCAAGCCGAGATCGAACAAGAAAAGGGTTCACAGGTGTAAAATTATCATCTGTCCTTTTCGTGTTGATAGTTTTTGGTTGTTAGCTGCTTGTTCCATAGACGCGCAGCGGTGAGGGGATCGCAGTATTGGCGGTTCCTTCCCATAGGGTATGCAAACCACCAAACTCGCAGGGCTTTGGTGCAGGCTACAACAAACAACAAACAACAAACAACAAACAACAATTACTGACCAATGACTAATGACTGCTATTTCCCATTGCTTTGAAAGCCTAGCACGCAAGCACGAGTGCGCTTTAATTCCGTTTATTACCGCTGGCGATCCAGACATGGAAACAACAGCAGAAGCCTTGCGAATCCTGGATCGCAGTGGTGCTGATATCATTGAGTTGGGCGTTCCCTACTCCGATCCGCTGGCGGATGGTCCAGTCATCCAAGCCGCTGCTACCCGCGCTTTGCAACGAGGAACGACTCTCAACCAAGTGCTAGAAATGGTGAAAGCAACTACTCCAAGTTTGCGATCGCCAATTATTCTATTTACCTACTATAACCCCATTCTCAATCGGGGAATTGAAAAGTTTCTCCAACAAATTGCTGCTGCTGGCGTCGCTGGTTTGGTTGTCCCAGATTTACCCTTAGAAGAAGCTGCGAATTTGCTTGAACCAGCCGCCCAGATGGGAATAGATGTCACTTTATTAATAGCACCCACTAGTTCGAGCAAACGCATAGAAGCGATTGCTCGCGCTTCTCAAGGATTTATCTATTTGGTCAGCGTTACCGGCGTTACGGGTATGCGAACGCACATGGAAACGCGAGTGTCGGATTTGCTCAAGCAAATTCGTAGTGTTACTGATAAGCCGATCGGTGTCGGTTTTGGAATTTCCCAACCAGAACAAGCTCGCCAAGTGCGGGACTGGGGAGCCGATGCAGCCATTGTCGGCAGTGCATTTGTAAAACGGCTGAGCGAAGGTACGCCACAGCAGGGATTAAACGAGATAGCCTCGTTTTGTCAAAGCCTCAAACGAGCGATCGCTACCTTCTAAAAGCTAGGTTAAAAAAGTTTAACATCCAAGTTTTTTCACCTAAGCTTGGTAGACAATTTAACAAATATAGTCTTGAATATATAAAGCAGATACGCGGCGGTAAAATAAATTTTACCGCTACAGTGAGATATGGTGTGATTTAAGGTTCTATAAGTTATAAATGTTATGAGTGTGAGAGTGTGTCAGTTGCAAATGATGGTTTTTGCACCGCTGCATAGGGGTAAAGGCAATGAGTGCAAG
>JANZYY010000785.1 GCA_026419705.1 Fischerella sp. | reverse complement strand
TAGCTTATCAAGGGAAAAAAGTATTGCGATTAAAAGGCGGTGATCCGTTTATTTTTGGGCGTGGTGGTGAAGAAATCGAAACCCTGATGGCGGCAGGTATTCCATTTCAAGTGGTGCCTGGTGTTACAGCGGCAGCGGGTTGTGCTGCATATTCGGGTATTCCGTTGACTCATCGGGACTATGCACAAATGTGCATACTAGTAACCGGTCATTTGCGCAATGATACTCTTGATCTCAATTGGCCGGTTCTGGTTCAACCTCACCAAACTGTGGTGTTTTATATGGGTTTAAGAAGCGTTAAGCAGATCTGTGCGCAATTGCTAGCACACGGTATCCCTGCAAAACAGCCAGCTGCCTTGGTTGAGCAAGGCACATTGCCGGGGCAACGGGTTTATGTAGGAACGGTAGAGGACATACCAGAGCGAGTGGCAGAAGCTCGTTCTCCAGCGTTGCTGATCGTTGGAGAGGTAGTCAAATTGCGTCCGCAGTTAGCGTGGTTTGGAGTTTGGCCCGACCGCTCTGATGATTTATCTCTGTAAAATCTATTGGGAGGTTTTTTGACCTCTGTAACCTCTATAAATTGAACAAAATCCGATTTTTAAAGGAAAAAGTTATAATTGCTTGCGCTTTTCTTGTAATGCTTACATCTAGTGAGGTGAATTGTAATGAGATCAACAACGATGAAATCAATGACAGTCGGTTTGGTCTTAGCTGCCAGTGTACCATTAATAAGTGGTTGTCCGGCCAATTTATCGGGTAATGCCTACACCCGCGATCAAGTCCGCCAAGCACAACACGTGCAGTTAGGGTATGTCGAGAATGTTCGTCAGGTGATGATTGAAGGTACCAAGAGCGGCGTTGGTACTGTCGCCGGTGCAGCCCTAGGCGGTTTGGCAGGCAGCAATATCGGTAAAGGTCGGGGGCAGGTGGCTGGAGTGATTGGTGGGGCCGTGCTTGGTGGCCTTGCCGGATCAGCGATTGAAGAAAGCGCGACGCGGCAGCCGGGTTTAGAAATCACTGTGCGACTGGACAGCGGTCGCTTATTGGCCGTCACTCAAGCAGCGGATGAGTCTTTCTACCCCGGCGATCGAGTACGCGTATTAACCAGCTACGATGGCGTGACGCGGGTAGTTCATGACGACTACTGAGATCCGCTGTCTGAAAATCGGACAGCGTGCCGGTTTATGAGCCGTCGACCAGGGTGCTCTCTTGCCAAGTAGCGAGCGAGATGACTGCACTTGCTCCTCCTTCTCCGCATAGCAAGCCTACTTCCCTTCTGCAATGGGTGTGGCGTTCCTATTTCCGTACCGCTTTAATTCCACTGTTGCTGGTTGAAGTGGTCTTTGTCGTCATTTATCTGGTAACCAACCATTTGGCGACTCAAGAAAATATCACAGCGGTGCGTGCCATCGCTACCGATGAATTGCGGCGGATTGTGCAACGCGAATCGATTGTGATTCAGAAGCAACTAGAGGCGATTGCCCGGTTAACGGACTTGTACCGTCGGCAAGTCGTTTTAGCCTTGGAGACGCCGTTTGATCCGGGTCTCGCTGAGAAAGAACGTTATGCCTATTCCCCAGAAGAGGTGTTTTACACCTTCCGGGATAACGGGAACGGTGCGGTGTTCTACAGTGGTGCTGTCCCAGTGGGCGCAGAACAGCGTGAGAAGGTTTGGCGCTTGCTCCAGTTGATGCCGCTGATGCGCGATATTCAACGGCTTGATCTTTTGGTGGTGCAAATTTATTACTTTAATACCTTCGATTCGCTAAACCTAATTTAGCCCTACTTTGATGTAGTGAGCCAGTACGCGCCGCGCATAGAAATTCCAACTTATAACTTTTACTACGAGGCCGATGCAGCGCATAACCCAAAGAGGGGGGACGTATGGACGGACGTCTATGTCGATCCTGCAGGACAGGGGTGGATGGTATCCTGCATTGTTCCAGTATACCGGAAAGATTTTTTAGAAGGAGTCGTTGGGTTGGACATTACCGTTCGCCGCATGGGCCACCATCCCGGAGA
>JANZYY010000784.1 GCA_026419705.1 Fischerella sp. | reverse complement strand
ATTTTCACAAGGGTCTACGTGCTATGCACCTTATCCAGTCTGCTTTATAGCTTCTTTGTCACCCCTGCAGCAAAATTGCAATATAGGCGATCGCTGTTACTCGACCTTTAGTAAACCAATCCACAGTATTTTCTGCAAATGCTAGTCCCCGAATTGATAACATTAATGGCGCAATAATCATTGCACCAATAACCACCGCGCCACTATGAAAACGCAATCCTAATGTCGCGATTATACAAGAACCAAAAAATAGCACAGTATAATTAATATTTAGCGAAAAACAGTCCATCAGTTGGGATGGTTTCTGTATGAGTTGGTAGAGCTGTTGCAGGAGTAATTGGAACCTCCTGCGTTAGTGATTTTGCAGAATCTATTAGTAGGAGACAGGAAAGGATGAATACACTCGTTTTTGCAGCGAATCTGCGTTCACCACAATCAAAGACGTGATTCATGATGTTTAATAACGCAAAATTGCTGCAATGGGAGCATTTCCGGGTACTTGTTCTGGTGCTACAGCGTAAACGGTACCACCATTGAGAAGGGTATGCAGCGCAGCAAAATCCATCAAATCTTCATCGCCTGCTTTTTGTTCTGAATGTACCTGTACGCTATTTGTATCAGGATTGAACATTCCCCAGTTTTGCTGTCCTACTGCTACAAATAAAGATTCAACTCGTTGATAATAGGCTGCGGGAACCACTTCTTGGATACCACTAGCTGTTTTCCCAGTTCCTAAATTAGCTTGATAGTAAGCAACGGCTTCATCCCGTGCTCCTTCAAAGTAGGGTTGAGTAATTTGCCAAGCTTGTGCGTGCAATTCTTCAGCCTTCAATTGGTCAGGATTTCCAGTAATACCTTCATCGATGAGATTAGAATAGGAATTGGCTTGCTTATAGATAGGTAAAAGATAGTCAACTCCTGCGAGAATCAAAGGCGAATTCTGATTTTTTAGTAATTCTTGTAACCCATCATTGACCTTGCGAAAGTAGCGAAGAATGTTCTCTTTTTCATCATCATTACCAGCCCCGTGTCCGTGAAAGATTGCAGCCCGATCGCCACTTACACTTTGAGGCGTGCGCGTGTGAAATTGCAGACTTTTTTCTGGGTCATCGTACCTTAATGCTTCAGCAATACTAGTGGGTACGTCTTCTAACTCAATTTCGCGGATACTAAAGCGAGTAGCTTGGAATAAGCGCACCAAATTTTGACTAAGTGCTAATATATAAAACACTCCATCACCTGTAAGTAAAGACATCAAAGGTTTGAGGTGAAAACGGTCAGTAACTACGACTAATTCTTGGAAATCAAGAGGTACAGTGTAGTAACTAAACAAGTTTTTGGAGATAAAAATTGCCAGTCCATCACTTTGGTGCTGCCAAAATTCGTATTCATCTAACTCTTGGGCTGGTAATAATAAATCTCTTGCATCCTGAGGGCGAAGCCCATTCTCTATTAACTTTTCCTCAGCTGACCGCATTAAGTTTTTAAAACGGATTGGGTTTTGTAGCGTTTCCGTACTCATCTTATAAGTTGGCATATAAATCGAAACGCAATTTGTGTTTGCTTCTGCTGTTAAAATTGCTAATTCATCAATTGAAAATAACTTCATAACTGACTGGTGGTACTAAACTACTTGAAAACGCGCTGCTTTGCGATCGCTGTCAGGCGATCGCCCAGTTAGTTAAACCCGCCTACCCAATGGAAAGCCTCTACGTGTAGTCCGCAGAACTAGTTCAGCGTGCGAGGATTTTCCTCATCGAGGACACTAGTACGTGACTTAGGTCGTTAGGCGCTTTTTTTCCTATCTTTAGCTTGGCAATCAAATGTGACGAGAAAGTGAGTTGAACAAGGAACATGCCAATTTTTGAAAAACACGTTTGTCATTCTGAGCGAAATCTTACCCCCTGCATTTTCTCTTGTTTAGAGGGTAGTAGAGTAGTCTGTCTGATTAGTTCTGAGGGGTTAAATAATGCAGACGCTTTCTTCGGCTGACCGTAGGGTACCACAAAGTACACAAAGTACGCAAAGAAGG
>JANZYY010000078.1:273-12983 GCA_026419705.1 Fischerella sp. | reverse complement strand
CCCTCCTTGTCTCCCTTGTCCCCTTTCCCTAGTCACCAGTCCCCAATCCCTAATCCCTAAAGTCAAGAGGTAAATTACGTGAGTCCATCTTCATCAAAATTAAATCATAGATTAACCCAGGTTTTTGGCATCTTTCTCGGTATTACGGTCGCTGTTTGGGTATTAAGAGGCTTGGGTATACTCACCTTTATTCCTGGAGGAGTGATTTTACTGTTGTTCCTAGCAACGATCGCAGTTGGTATTCTTGGTCACCTGCAAAGAACTTGGTGGCGTTTCTAAATCATGTAAATGTGAAAGCTATATTAATAGTTTCATCGACGTCATGGATAGTAATTCACAGCAATTAAGCAAAGGCAAAATCCTAATAGTAGATGATTCCCTGGAAAATCTCCAAGCTATATTTGCTACACTATCCCATAATGGATATACAGTCTGGAGTTTGACTCAAGGCTCAATGGTTTTGGCTACTGCAAAATTGGCTTTACCAGATCTAATTTTGCTGGATATCAAAATGCCAGAAATAGATGGCTATGAAGTTTGTCAACAACTGAAAGCTGATGAAGTTACTTCCCATATCCCAATCATTTTTCTGAGTGTATCTCATGATGTTTTTGACAAAGTGAAAGCTTTCAAAATCGGTGGTGTAGACTACATTACCAAACCATTTCAAGCAGAAGAAGTTTTGGCAAGGGTAGAAAATCAACTTATCATCCAAAGACTAACTCAACAGCTTAAACAACAGAATCAACAGCTACAAAAGGAAATTGCAGAAAGATACAAAGCAGAAGCAGCAGCAGCAGCAGCATCTCAAGCAAAGAGTAACTTCATAGCAAATATGAGCCATGAATTGCGAACACCCTTAAATGCTATTCTTGGTTTGACACAACTCATCAGCCGCGACTTCGATTTAAGCGATGATGTACGGGAAAACCTGAAAATTATCCATCGTAGTGGTGAGCATTTACTAGCATTAATTAATGATATTTTAGAACTCTCCAAAATTGAAGCAGGTGTAATTTGGCTTGAGGAAAGTAGCTTTGATTTTTATTACTTACTTGACAGTATTGAAGAGATGTTTCAGATCAAAGCCGCACAGGAAAAAAATCAACTGATCTTTAATATTGCACCAAATACTCCTCAATATATAAAAACTGATAAAAAAAAGTTGCGGTGTTGTTTAATTAATCTCATTGAGAATGCGATTAAATTTACTAAAAACGGAACTGTAATCTTGCGGGTGAGCATGGAATATGTAGAAAAAAATTCACCCTATCTTTTGTTTGAGGTCGAAGATACTGGTTGTGGAATTGCACAGGATGAAATTGAAAAATTATTTGATGCTTTTGTACAAACAGAAGTAGGACAAAAATCTAGAGAAGGAACTGGTTTAGGTTTGACAATTACCCGTAAGTTTGTACAAATGATGGGAGGGAATATAACTGTAGAAAGTAATTTAGGTCAAGGATCTATTTTTAAGTTTCAAATCAAAATTACGGTTGTAGATGCTTCAGAAGCGATCGCCAAACAGCAGCGAGTGATTGGTTTGCAAGCCGGTCAACCAGTATATCGAATTCTTGTAGTTGATGACACTATAGAAAACACCAAATCACTTGTGAAATTGCTGGAAAGAACAGGTTTTGTGGTGCGTACAGCTGAAAATTCTCAAGAGGCGATCGCTTTTTGGGAAAGTTGGCAACCACATCTAATCTGGATCAACACCCATATATCATTTATGGAGAATGCAATTAGAGAGATTAGGAAGAGGGAGAGACAGGAAAGCAGCTTTTCTTCCCATCATCCCTACCCTACGGTCAGCCGTCCGGAGAGCGTCTACACCCCATCGCTGCATACTATTATCATCGCCCTCACTACAACCATCTCTATTGAGAGGCAAAGAGAAATTTTGGCAGTTGGTTGTGACGATCTTGTTTCCAAACCTTTTTCTCAAGAAATCATCTTTGCAAAAATGGCAGAATATTTAGAGGTGAGTTATATTTATGAACAATTGCCAGTTATAAGTAATAGTGCCCATAAACGTTATCCAGATTCATTTTTGCTTCAAGAATTAGCTCTAATGCCTCTAAATTGGGTCAGAGATTTATATCAAGCCTCTAATGAAGTAAATGAAGAATTAATTTGCAAACTAATTGAAGATATACCAAAAGATCGGGAATGTTTATTTGCGGGTTTAAAATCTTTAATTAATGATTTTCGTTTTGATATTATAGTTAATCTAACAGCACAAATCATCAATAAATAAGTAAAAGGAACTGGGTATTGGGTATTGGGATTGGGTACTAGATTCCTAATTCCTAATCCCCAGTACCCAATCACCAGTACTTAGTACCCAGTAAAGAGTCCCCTCAAGCATGGAGCGACGTTCAGTAACGGTGCTAACTTAAATAAAGGTATGGTGTGAAACTTACGAAACACGACCGGTGAAAATAAATAATTATTAATTTAAAATTTTCGGAAAGATTATTTATATAAATAAAAAATGAATACCGAGCAGATAAAAATCTTGTTAGTTGACGATAAGCCGGAAAATTTACATTTTTTATCCGATATCCTCATTCCCAAAGGTTACAAAGTTCAAAGAGCAATTTCCGGACGATTGGCAATTAATGCAGCGCTGGCTTCTCCTCCGGATTTGATTTTACTGGACATTATCATGCCAGAAATGAGTGGCTATGAAGTTTGCAAGCAACTGAAAGCCCACAGTAAAACTCAGGGTATTCCAATAATTTTTCTCAGTGTCGTAGACGAAGTTTCTGAAAAAGTCAAAGCTTTCGAGTTAGGTGCTTTTGACTATATCACCAAACCACTGCAAGCCGAAGAAGTTCTAGCGCGTGTAGAAAATCAGCTCACCATCCAAAAATTACAAAAGCAGCTCAAAGAGCAAAACAAGCAACTGCTTTGGGAGATACAAGAACGCCAGCGCATTGAAGCAGCCCAAAAATCTCGCAAACGCTTCCTAGAAGTTCTCAGAGAAATAACAGATAAAATTCGTTCCGAGTTAGACAGCCAAAAAATCTTTGAGACAGCTGCCATACAAATAGGTCAGGTTTTTGGTGTCAGTCGTGCACTGATTCGTACCTACATCAGCGAACCAACTCCTAGAATGCAGTTAGTGGGTGAATATCTTGCACCTGGTGTTACCTCACTCATGAATGTGGAAGTACCCGTGACGAATAACCTGCATGCTCAACAGGTATTTTCACAAGATCAAGCGATCGCCTCGAACAATGTCTATACCGATCCGCTGTTGCAGACAACCAAGGCGATTAGCCAAAAGATCGGTCTGAAGTCCATGCTGGCAGTACGCACATCATATAAAGGTAAACCAAATGGCGCCATTGGTTTGCATCAGTGCGATCGCTATCGGGACTGGACTCAAGAGGAAATTGAACTATTAGAGTCCATCGCCGCGCAACTGGGAATAGCGATCGCCCAAGCTCAACTGCTAGAACAAGAAAAACAAGCCCGTTGGGAATTAGATCGGCAAAACCTCCAACTCCAGCGAGAAATTCGCGATCGCCTCAGCGCCGAAGCAGCTACTAAAGAAAGCGAAAGTAAATATCGCCGCCTGGTTGAGACATCCCAAGACATGATTTGGTCGGTGGATTCGCAAGGGTTGATTACCTTTGTCAACGCCGCCGTCAAACAGATTTACGGTTACGAACCCGAAGAAATGCTTGGGCGTCCCTTCACTGATTTTATATTGCCGGCAAATGTTGCTAGAGACTTGGAAGCCTTCCGAGGTATTCTTGATGGCGAATCTGTCTTTCAGTATGAAACTACCTGCATTCATAAAGATGGTAGTCAACTTTACCTAATGTTTAATGCGATCGCCGTCCAGGATGAAGAAGGTAAAATTGTTGGAGTTACAGGTACAGCTACAAATATCACAGAGCGCAAACGAGCAGAACAAGCAATAAAAGAGAGCGCCGACAAGCTCAGCAAGCATAACCTCGTATTGACGGAACTGGCAAAAAATCAGCTGCTTTATCAAGGCGATTTGAAAGCTGCTTTAAGTAGAATCACAGAAGCAGGAGCCAATAACATTGAGGTAGCCCGAGCCAGCGTCTGGCTATACGACAAAACACGCACACAGATTCAGTGCTTCGACCTATTTGACAAGACTCATAATCAGCACAGTGATGGATTTTCTCTGTTAGTGGCAAATTACCCAGCTTATTTTCAAGCCTTGCAGCAAGACCAACCAATTGCAGCCACAGATGCTCACACCGATCCCAGAACGAGAGAATTTTCCCAGTCTTATTTAACTCCATTGGGAATTGCTGCGATGCTCGATACACCTGTGAAGCTTGCGGGTGTAACGGTAGGTGTTTTATGTTTGGAACACGTAGGTGCTCCTCGTAATTGGACACCAGAAGACCAGAATTTTGCTCGTTCCCTCAGTAATTTAGTTTCTTTGGTACTAGAAGCGCGAGAACGACGACGAACAGAAGCAGCACTGCGACAATCCGAAGCCAAGTTAGCCTCAGCTTTTCGCTCATCTCCTGACCCCATCGCCCTCACTACTTTTCCAGAAGTACGCTACATCGAAGTTAACGATAGCTTCTGTAAATTTTTTGGTTATTCTCGTTCCCAGGTAATTGACCGCACCTACAAAGAATTGGATATTTGGGTGAATCTAGAAGAGTGCACTAGATTGGTTGAGATTTTGCACCAAACAAAAGCAATCCGCAACCATGAGGTTGATTTTCGTAGTGCGAGTGGGGAAATCAGAACAACACTGTTCAGTGCAGAATTGATTGAGATTGACGGACAACAGTATTTACTCGGAACTGCTCGTGACATAACAGAACGCAAGCAAGCAGAAAATGAAAGCCGCCTGTTGCTGGTAACAACCCAAGCCATCAGTCGCGCTGTAGACGTAGATAATGCCCTAGTCCTTGTTTTGCGCTTAATTTGCACCACTATCAACTGGGATTTCGGCGAAGCGTGGATACCAAGTGAAAATGGCAGTGCTTTGGAGTATAGCCTTGGTTGGTACGGACAAGATAGTTGTTTAGAAGAACTTTGCCGATATAGCCAATTGGTCAGATTGGAAAAAGGTGTGGGACTGCTAGGGCGAGTTTGGCGCAACAAACAACCAGAATGGATAGAAGATGTTTCTGAAGTTGCAGAATCTGAATTTACGCGGCCGCAACAAGCAGCGCAAATCGGATTAAAAGCTGGTTTTGCCGTTCCCATTTTAGCTGGCAATGAAGTGGTAGCAGTGTTGGCATTCTTTAAACGCAGCCCCAGTGCAGTAGATCGGCGCTTGCTATATTTAGTGAGTACTGTTGCGGCGCAATTAGGTGCGCTCATTCAACGCAAACAGGTAGAATCTGCCCATCGCCAAAGCGAAGAACGTTTGCAACTGGCATTAGAGGCTAGCGATTTAGGATTGTGGGATTGGAAGGTCAAAACTGGCAAAGTTTACCGCGATTGGCGGTGGAAGAGAATGCTGGGATATGAAGAACAGGAAATAGGAGATGATTCTCAAGCTTTTCAGCAGTTGGTACATCCGGAGGATGCAGAAGTAATCAAATTGGCATTAGATGCCTATCTTCGCGGTGAAAGTCCTGCCTATGAAGTAGAATTTCGCATGCGTTCTAAATCCGGTGAATGGAAATGGATACAGTCTCGCGCTCAGGTATTTGAACGCGATGAATCCCAAGAGCCGCTGCGGATGACAGGTACGCACAAAGACATCACCGAACGCAAAACCTTAGAACGAGAACTAGCTTTGCGGGAAGCTCGCCTCAATGCTTTTTTCTCTTGTGCTCCCGTGGGCATGAATATTTTAGATCACCAACTGCGGTACGTACAAATCAACCAAATCCTTGCAGATATTCACGGGATACCCCAACAAGAGCATATCGGCAAGACTATCCACGAGATAATACCCCAGATTGCACCCTTAGTAGTGCCATTCTACGAACAGGTACTACAGACTGGTAAACCAATTATGAATGTGGAAGTGAGCGGTTCATTACCTCAACAATCAGATAGCGTGCGTCACTTTTTAGCTTCTTACTTTCCCATTCCTGGAGACGACAACAGCCCCTCTGGTGTGGGTACAGTTGTGCTAGAAATCACAGATCGCAAGCAAGCTGAACTAGCTTTGCAAGAAAGCCAGCGGCGATATCAAACCCTAGCAGAAGCATCGCCTGTAGGTATATTTCACACCGACTCCTGTGGTAATTATCTTTATGTGAATCAGCGTTGGAGCGAGATTACCGGACTTTCGGTCGAAGCTGGTTTGGGTAACAGTTGGACTAGCGCCATACATGCTGACGATCGCGATCGCGTCTTTGCCAAATGGCAGGAAACAATAGCAGCTAAAAAGCCTTTTTATTTTGAGTATCGTTTTGTACATTCTAATAGCAATATCGTCTGGGTAATCAGTCAAGCATTGCCAGAATTGGGTGATGACAATGAACTTAAAGGATACGTCGGTACAGTCACAGATATTACCGAACGCAAACTTGCAGAAGATGCTTCGCGGGAGAGTGCAGAGAGGGAAAAAGCCATCGCCCAGGTCATTCAAAGAATGCGCCGGACGTTGGATATAGAAACAATTTTTACCGCTACCACCGAAGAATTGCGGCAAGTACTAAACTGCGATCGCGTAGTTGTGTATCGTTTCAATCCTGACTGGAGTGGCGAGTTTGTAGCTGAGTCGGTGGGGAGTGGCTGGGTTTCGCTGATCGAGCAACACGATCGCGACAATTCTTCAGAAAGCGCTATTCAAAACGAACGCTGCATTGTACAAACATTGAATAGTACAGATAATCATGTACTCGACACTTATCTGCAAGAAACCCAAGGTGGTGTTTACACCCGAGGTGCAAGTTTCCTGTGCGTACCAGATATTTACACAGCTGGGTTTGATCCTTGTTACATCAACCTCTTAGAGCAATTTCAAGTCAGAGCTTATATTACTGTTCCCATCTTTTGTGGCAATCAACTTTGGGGACTACTGGCAAGTTATCAAAATTCTGCTCCCCGTCAATGGAAAAAAGGAGAAATTAACATTGCCGTGCAAATAGGCAATCAGTTGGGAGTCGCTTTACAGCAGGCTGAATTACTAACACAGACTCAAAGACAATCACAAGCACTGCAACAAGCAGTCATCGCTGCTGATGCTGCTAACCGTGCAAAAAGCGAATTTCTTGCCAACATGAGTCATGAATTGCGTACCCCACTTAACGCTATCCTTGGCTTCACTCAAGTCATGAGCCGTGACCGTACTCTCTCCACCGAACATCAGCAAAACCTGAGAATTATCAATCGTGCTGGCGAACATCTGCTCAACTTAATCAATGACATTTTAGAAATGTCCAAAATCGAAGCTGGTAGAACCACATTGAATTTATCCAGTTTTGATTTAATTCACCTGTTGGACAACCTCCAAGAAATGCTGCACATCCGTGCTGCTGCCAAAGGCTTAGAACTGATGTTTGAATATGCACCAGATCTTCCCAGATATGTAAAAACCGACGCTAGCAAACTGCGGCAAGTTTTACTCAACCTCCTGGGAAATGCAATTAAATTTACCGAAACTGGTAGCGTGACGCTACGCGTATCATCTGCCATTAATCATTTGTCATTTGTGAATGACCAAAAACTCAGGACAAATAACCAAGGACAAATGACTATTAACTTCGAGATTACTGATACTGGTCCCGGTATTTCTCCAGAAGAATTTACACAGTTATTTCAAGCTTTTGGGCAAACCGAAACAGGCAGAAAATCCCAGCAGGGAACCGGACTAGGCTTAGCAATTAGCCGCAAGTACGTGCAACTGATGGGAGGTGAAATTAGCGTCAACAGCACTATCGGTGTAGGTAGTACATTTGCCTTTTACATTCAAATCAGTCTAGTTCCTGCAAGTGAAATAAAGACTACCATTACTGCACACCGCCAAGTAATTAGTTTAGCACCCGATCAAGGCGAATACCGCATTTTGGTAGTTGATGACGCCAATGACAGCCGCTGGCCATTAGTAAAACTACTTACTTCCATTGGTTTTTCCGTTCGAGAAGCAGCAAATGGTGCTGAAGCTATCTCTGTTTGGGAGTCTTGGCAGCCACACCTCATCTTCATGGATATGCGAATGCCCGTAATGGATGGTTATGAAGCCACCAGGGAGATTAAAGCAAGGGCAATGGGCAATGGGAAAGAAACGATTTCCAATTCCCAAACCATCATCATCGCCCTCACCGCTAACGCCTTTGAGGAACAACGACAAGCAATGATGGCAGCGGGTTGTGATGATTTTATTAACAAACCTTTCCGTGAAGAACTATTACTAGAAATAATCAGTCAATATCTGGGAGTAAGATATCACTACAAAGAAGAAAATAATCAGATTTTCAAAGAAAAGCAAACAAACACAAAACAAATATTAAATTCAACTGATTTAGTTGCTTTATTATCCGAAATGCCGTCAGAATGGATGACCCAAGTATATCATGCAGCTGCTCAATGCAGTGATGACATGATTTTAGAATTACTTGAGCAAATTCCGCCCGAAAAATCTTCATTAGTAGATTTTATCGCCGATTTAGCGAAGAACTTTCAATTTGAGAAAATCATGGAATTAACCAACACTGCTAGCAGCTAATAGTCAAAAAATTAAAACCTAAGACTGAATGCAGGCTTTTTTCGCGGAAAATTCGCCAATTTTTTTTTGAAAATGTCCTCTTAGTACAACAATAACAAATTTATGTACCAAGACTCTGCGAACCTCTGCGTTTGAAATCGCTACTCTTTTACACAAAACACCACGTGTCTCGGCACAAATCCTTCTGTCCTTTGCCTTTCTTTAGTTAAGTTTAAAATTCAAAAAATAGAAAACGTAATTTATTTTTAATAACTAATGCTGACCTTCACCCATAGAAAACCGCCAAATCCAGATGCAACAATCACATTAACATTGGCCCTGACAGCAGAAGAACGCACCCGCAGTCGTTATCGTTTTGAAACGGAAAATGGGCAAGTTGTGTTTTTGCGTTTACCCAGAGGTACGGTGCTGCGGGATGGAGATCTTCTCCAAGAGGAAACGACTGGTAATGTAGTCAGAATTATTGCTAAACCAGAACCAGTTTTAACTGTAACTGCCCAAACACATCTAGATTTACTTAGGGCGGCATATCATTTGGGAAATCGTCATGTACCAATAGAAATTACGGCTACTTATTTACGGTTATCTCCCGATCCTGTTTTACGCACAATGTTGGAACAATTGGGGCTAGAAGTTAAAGAAGAAATTTTACCTTTTCAGCCAGAAACAGGTGCCTATGGACACGATCGCGCTCACTGATAGCAATCTTTTGTGTCTTTTGCAACTGGCTAGCCCGACTTTACCCGTGGGAGGATATAGCTATTCTGAAGGTTTGGAAACTTTGGTTGAGGATGGAGCGATCGCTGATTTCGAAAACCTCAAGCATTGGTTAGAAATGGAACTGCGCTATGGGGCAATTCGCTTAGAAACAGCTGTGATGGTACGAGCATATAAATCAGTACTGGTGGGGGATTTGCAGGCATTATCTGCTTGGAATAGTTGGTTATCGGCGGTTAGGGAAACAGAAGAACTACGCAATTCTAGCTTGGGAATGGGGCGATCGCTTGTGAAACTGCTGGTGGAATTACAACCACAAATCGCGCCCATTGCCAATGCTGTTGGTAATTCTTGCAACTATGCGATCGCTTTTGGTATTGCTGCTGCCTATTGGCAAATAAATATCCAAGCAGCTGTGCTCGGGTATCTGCATAGTTGGGCAAGCAATTTGATTACTGCTGGAGTCAAACTTATTCCCCTTGGTCAAACCTCAGGACAGCAGTTGTTGTTAGAAATACAACCATTATTGAGTACTACGTCAGTCCAAATTCTCAGCTTAGAGGATGATGACTTGAGTTGTTGCAGTTGGGGTTTGTCGTTGGCAAGTATGAGGCACGAAACGTTGTATACTAGGTTATTTAGAAGTTAAATTTTAATCATTTGCGGTCAACAGCCGCTATGAGAATTTTATTAGTTGAAGATGATGAAGTTATTGCTCAATCACTGGCCAAATCACTGACAAACAATCACTATACCGTTGATATTGCCAAAGATGGTCAAGAAGGTTGGGATTTGGCGGATTTATTTACCTATAGCTTGATTCTGCTGGATGTCATGCTGCCCAAGCTTGACGGTATCAACCTCTGTCGACGTTTGCGAGCAAGTGGCAATCAAACACCAATTCTGTTGTTAACAGCCCAAGACACCAGCACGAATAAAGTGATGGGCTTGGATGCTGGTGCAGATGATTATCTGGCCAAGCCTTTTGATTTCCAAGAATTGTTGGCACGCATCCGGGCTTTGTTGCGTCGGGGTGCTTCAGCTTTACCACCTCTGTTAGAGTGGAAAAACCTACGACTCGATCCCAGCAGTTGCGAAGTCACCTGTGAAGGAAAACTCCTGCATTTGACTCCTAAAGAATACAGTTTACTCGAACTTTTTCTGCGCAACACTCACCGGATCTTTAGCTGTAGTACGTTGATAGACCACCTGTGGTCATGTGAAGAACCACCCACAGAAGATACGGTCAGATCCCACATCAAAGGGTTGCGGCAGAAACTAAAGGCGGCGAGAATAGCAGACGATCCAATTGAGACGGTTTATGGAATTGGATATCGACTTAGGCCAGCCCAAAAAGGAGGGGAAGAGAAAAAGAGGGGGAACTCGGCCACCCCTCTGGAGATAAGGGGGCAAGGAGGAGAGAAGAAGAGGAGAAATTCCCAGTCACCAGTACCCAGTCCCCAGTACCCAATCCAAAATCAGGTTACGGCTGGAGTTGCTAGAGTCTGGGAGGAGGTAGTGCAGAAACTCGAAGAACGAGTTGCTGCAATTAAGCAAGCCTCTACTATGCTGCTAGAAAGTAAGTTAAGTGAGGAAATACGGTCAAAAGCAAAGCAAGAGGCTCACAAATTAGTTGGTTCTCTAGGGATGTTTGGCTCGGATGAAGGTTCCCATCTGGCTCAAGAAATAGAATCTCTATTGGAAAATGGCACTAAGTTGGAGTCAACAGCAAAACAGGATCTCTCGCAATTAGTTGTAGCATTAGACCAAGAACTGCAACTATTGAACTCTAAGTATAAGCCGGGACTGCTGTCAGTTAATCAACTGGCGAATGAAAATCCGTTGCTGTTGATTGTGAACCAGGATCGGGAATTAGTCGAGGCGTTGGTGAGGGAGACGAATAGCTGCGGAATGAGAACGCAAATTGCCCCAGATGCGATCGCCGCCAAGGAGTTGATGGCTGAAAATAATCCTAATGTCGTGCTACTTGACTTTTGTGCTAGCGACAGCACGGAAAACGCTCTAACTTTGCTGGCAGAACTCCGCGCTCGTACTCCCCCAGTACCAGTTATAGTTCTGACAGAACAAGACAATTTGCTCGATCGGGTCAAAGTGGCTCGTTTGGGTGGAAGGGCAGTTTTACAGAAGCCTGTTCCCCCAACCGCCATACTGGAAACCGTGAATCAAATCTTACAACGCACCGGCTCGATTGAGGCAAAGGTGATGGTTGTAGATGACGATCCAGAGATATTGACCGCTCTGCAGAATTTACTCCCGCCTTGGGGGCTGAAGGTTTACACCCTAGAGAATCCCCTGCGATTCTTGGAAGCAATGGCAGTGGCTGAGCCGGAACTGCTGATTTTAGATGTAGAAATGCCTGGCGTGAGCGGTATAGAATTATGCCGTGTTGCTCGCAACGAGCCGCAGTGGAGCGGACTGCCCATCCTGTTTATCACAGCTCACAGCGATACTGCCACCAAACAACAAGTATTTGCAGCAGGTGCTGACGACTACATCAGCAAGCCCATTGTCGAACCAGAACTGATTGCTCGGATCTTCAATCGCCTAGAGCGATCGCGCTGGTTGCGGAATCTGGCAGAAATCGATCCCCTCACCTTCGTTGCCAATCGCCGCAAGTCCACCCAAGAACTCAATCGGTGTCTGGAGTGGAGCGATCGCCACCATCAACCCTTCTGCTTCGCGATTGTAGATCTGGACAACCTGAAGCAAATTAACCACCAGTACGGTCATGCTATGGGCGATCGGGTGTTATCCCAACTGGGGGGACTGTTACGGCAAACTTTCCACAGCCAAGATGTAGTCGGTCGTTGGGGAGGTACGGAATTTGTGGTGGGGATGGCGGGAATGACTAAAGGTGACGGGGTGCGGCGGGTTTGGGAAGTTCTGAAAAGATTCCGTCAGATTGAGTTTACCACTGCCAATGAACCGAAGTTTCACGCCAGCTTCAGTGCAGCAGTTGTCGAGTACCCTGAAGATGGAGCCAATCTCCAGGTACTTTACCAGACTGCTGATGCAGTTCTTGGCCAGGCCAAGGCAGCGGGAAGAAACCGAGTGCTAAGTAATTAAATAAACATGAACTGCATACGCCAAAATTGGTGATAGGGGATTGGGGATTGGGAATTGGAGCTTTTTTATGCCCTTCGCCGCTTCCATTTGCCTGCTAGTGCCTGCAAATTGGAGACTATATGTTGGAATTATTACACACCTTTTTAACCTCAAGCCCGTTTATTCCTCACGGGCATTGTTATCTCTGGAATCCAGGGTTGGTATGGTTGCATCTGCTGTCAGATTCCTTAATTACCCTGGCATATTACTCAATCCCGGTGACATT
>JANZYY010000078.1:0-263 GCA_026419705.1 Fischerella sp. | reverse complement strand
CTGTATTTCGTCCACAAGCGCAAAGATGTTCCCTTCAAAAGTATTTTTTTGTTGTTTGGAGCCTTTATTATTGCTTGTGGCACGACGCATCTGATGGCAATTTGGACACTTTGGTATCCAACCTATTGGCTATCCGGGTCAATTAAAGCCATTACTGCCATAGTTTCAGTGTACACGGCGATCGTACTGGTAGAATTAGTGCCTACAGCACTGCGAATACCCAGTACAGCGCAATTAGAAGCAGCTAACCAAAAACTGCAACA
>JANZYY010000783.1 GCA_026419705.1 Fischerella sp. | reverse complement strand
TACGACTCAATGCTGGCGATCGCTTTCAATCACCAAACACTCCGGTACATGTGATCGCTGGCGATCGCCTTTTAGATGTCAGACAGCTGCAACAACTTGCTGAGATTTTCGCTGAGGTACAAATGCAGCTAAAATCTGTTACTACCAGTCGTCGCCAGACTGCCATAGCAGCAGTTACAGCTGGCTATTCTGTAGAACAAACACAGCGAGAAAACATCTTCTCTTCTGGGTCTAAAGCAAGCAAAGCACATCAAACAGAAGCCCTTTATTTAGAAATGACGGTGCGTTCTGGAGTGGAAATTCGTCATCCTGGTAGCGTAATTATCTTAGGAGATGTAAATCCAGGTGGTATCGTAGTTGCAGATGGCGATATTCTTGTTTGGGGTCGTCTACGTGGAGTTGCTCATGCTGGTGCAGCTGGCAATCGCCAGTGTCTAATTATGTCTCTGCAAATGGAACCAACCCAGTTGCGGATCGCAGATACTGTCGCTAGGGCACCAGAAAAATTACCGATGCAATTTTATCCGGAAGTGGCATATGTCACACCTCAGGGAATTCGCATCGCTAGGGCTAGTGATTTTTCTAAAATCCAAATTCATAGGATGAATTTAGAACCATAAAGCTCTGTTGTTATATATTTTTACGGAAACATCATCGAGCGCGTTTGTATCATGACTCGAATTATTGTCGTTACCTCCGGTAAAGGAGGCGTGGGTAAAACCACTTGTACAGCCAATTTAGGTATGGCTTTAGCGAAAATGGGACGTCAAGTGGCATTAGTGGATGCTGATTTTGGTTTGAGAAACTTAGATTTGTTACTAGGATTGGAAAATCGCATTGTTTATACAGCGGTGGAAGTCTTAGCAAGGGAGTGTCGCCTCGAACAAGCTTTGGTGAAAGACAAGCGACAACCCAATTTAGTTTTGTTACCCGCAGCCCAGAACCGTACCAAAGATGCAGTCACTCCCGATCAAATGAAGTTATTAGTGAATGCACTGGCGCAAAAGTATCAATATGTGATTATTGATAGCCCAGCGGGCATTGAAATGGGATTTAAAAATGCGATCGCCCCTGCTAAAGAAGCATTAATTATCACCACACCTGAAATTGCTTCTGTCCGAGATGCCGATCGCGTCGTCGGGTTATTAGAAGCACAAGGCGTCAAGCGCATTCATTTAATCATTAACCGCATTAAACCCGCAATGGTACGGGCAAATGATATGATGTCTGTGCATGATGTTCAGGAACTTCTAGCAATTCCTCTAATTGGGGTAATCCCGGATGATGAGCGTGTTATCGTCTCTACCAATCGCGGCGAACCTTTAGTATTGTCAGAAAGTTCTTCTCTGGCGGCTACAGCCTATGAGAACATTGCTCGCAGATTGGAAGGAGAAACGGTCGAATTTCTTGAACTCGACTCACCCAGCAACAACATCTTCTCTCGCCTCCGACGATTGTTGTGGACAAAAATTATTTAACTAATTCTTTTTCCAGTCTGTGCATACCTAGTAGCAATGATTATTGAACTTCTAGAACGGTTTTTTACTCGTAGTTCTGAAAGTAGTCGCAATCAGGTTAAGCGTCGCCTACAACTGGTGATTGCGCACGATCGCGCGGATTTAAGCCCTAAAACAATCGAAAAAATGCGGCAAGAAATTTTAGAAATCGTCTGCCGCTATGTAGAAATAGAAACAGAGGGTATAGAGTTTTCTTTAGAAAGCAACCAACGAACCAGCGCTTTAATCGCCAATGTGCCCATACGTCGGGTAAAAGAAGCTGTGGAACAAGAGGATGAGTTGGAAAGCAGCGAGACTTCTATTTAGTTGGATTTAATTGGATGAAATTTTCATTGAGGAGTTTGTATTAATATTTAATAATTATTTTATTTATTTTAAATTTTTGGTAGGAAAGGAAGATGAGGAGATGGAGTGATGGGGCGAGGAAGGGATGTCTCCTCATACCAATTCTCAAAAATAGAACTACACATAGTTGGTAGTGAGTACTTAAGTACTCACTACCAACCAAGAACATTTG
>JANZYY010000782.1 GCA_026419705.1 Fischerella sp. | reverse complement strand
ATATGCAACTGATTGCTGAAGCCTACGATTTGCTGAAGAATGGGGCTGGATTAGATCACAAACAGCTACACGAAGTTTTTGCGGAATGGAACACTACCGACGAACTCAACTCATTTTTGATTGAGATCACCGCCAATATTTTCCCCTATATTGACCCAGATACAAATTTACCTTTGGTTGAGTTGATTGTGGACTCAGCTGGACAAAAGGGAACCGGACGTTGGACCGTGCAGACAGCCTTAGAGCTGGGAGTCCCCATACCGACAATCACCGCAGCGGTAAATGCTCGCATTATTTCTTCCTACAAGCAAGAGCGGGTAGCTGCATCCAAGGTGCTCACGGGTCCTTCTGGTAAGTATGATGGGCAAATTAAGGGTTTTATCAACATGGTCAGGGATGCCCTTTATTGCTCAAAAATCTGTTCGTACGCTCAAGGAATGGCGCTGCTATCCAAAGCTTCACAAACATATAACTGGAATTTGAAGCTGAGTGAATTGGCGCGAATTTGGAAGGGTGGTTGCATCATTCGCGCTAGATTCTTGAACAAGATTAAGAATGCTTTTAATGAAGATCCAGCGCTGCCTAACCTATTGTTAGCTCCGGAATTTAAGCAAACGATTCTCGATCGGCAAGCAGCTTGGCGCGAAGTATTGGCAACTGCTGCCAAGTTGGGTATTCCCGTACCAGCATTTAGTGCATCTCTAGATTACTTTGATAGCTATCGCCGCGATCGCTTACCCCAAAACCTCACTCAAGCTCAACGCGATTATTTCGGTGCTCATACCTACGAACGTATTGATAAGCCAGGTGTTTTCCACACCGAATGGGTGCCCATTACTGAGAAGTCGTAGTCAATTTTCATCCAATTTTCAGCTACATATAACCTGTGTAGAAATGTAGCAGCTTCCCAAATATAAACATGCTTAGTAAGGTGCATCTGGTATATTTACCATCAGCAAAATTGGGATGCTTCCGCTTCATTTGTATAGCCCTAGGTTTGAGCCTGTGGGCTATTTTTCTTCTTTGATACAGACTACATATGTTTCACAGTTACAGAGAATTGGTACCAGTCATTATGAATTTGCTAAATTCTTTTTACCAAGATATTTAGCTCTTAATTCTTCTAATTCTTGATCTATTTTGCTGTTACCAGAAGATTGGCTTGCTGCTGATTGATTTGATGGCTTCGCGTGGTTATTTTGAGGTTTACTACCAAGGAATGTAGTTTTAACTTCTTCTAAATCTTTCTCTACTGGGTTCTTAACAAAAGCAGAACCACATGTAGGCGGTAATGTAGTAACGGGTTTGACTGATAATTTTGGGTTAGTTGGTAGTGAAGATTTTTTGTGCAAGTCTCTAAGAACTTCATCTGTGGTTTGATAACGCCGTGCAGGAGTGCTTTGTAGCATTTTGTCCAGAATACTGCTTAACTCTTCACCGATCGGACTTTTCACATATCGTCGCCAAATCCAACTATCATTGTTAACGTCGTACAAATCAAAAGGCGATCGCTCAGTCAATAAACGTACACAAGTAGCACCCAAGCTATAAATATCACTGGCAAAAATTGCCTGTCCGCGCATTTGCTCAGGTGCAACATATTCTGGGCTACCGATAATTGTACCTGTGCGGTTGAGGGCAGTGTGGGTAACAAATTTAGAAGCACCAAAGTCCACCAAAACTAAATCCCTCCAACCCTCTTTACCAAGGGGAGATCTGCAACGAATAATATTTTCTGGTTTAATATCACGGTGAATGACTTGTCTGGCATGACAAAATTGCAACACCGACAATAAATCATTCAGCAGTTGCCGAATCTGTAATTCGCTAAAAGCACCTTTTTCTGCCAATTCCTCTGCCAGATTTTGCCCATCGATAAATTCTTGTACGAGATACTGCCTATCATCTTGGGTAAAATATGCTAGCAGTTCGGGTATTTGCGGATGTTTGCCCAGTTCATCCAAGCGTATTGCTTCTTGGTTAAATAACTCCACCGCTTTTTGCACGGTGCTGGTGCCCTGTCTCTTATACACAT
>JANZYY010000781.1 GCA_026419705.1 Fischerella sp. | reverse complement strand
GACTGTACTAGTGTCCCTGAAGTAAGAAGTATCTGGCGTCTGCCTTCACGGAGAATTTAGCTCAATGTTGTCTCTGTTGCAAATAGAAAATTTTGCCCTCATTGACAAGCTGGAATTGGAATTTGGTCTGGGATTGAATGTATTAACAGGTGAAACCGGCGCAGGCAAGTCGATTATCTTGGATGCCATCGATGCAGTATTAGGCGGAAAAGTTTCTAGTCGCGTAGTTCGCACTGGCACGAGTAGGGCAATGGTAGAAGCAACTTTCTCCTCTGATTCTGCCTTAGTAGCTTGGTTGACTGAACAGGAAATCGATCCCATCGATGAAAATACTGTAGTAATTAGCCGAGAAATTACAATTTCATCTGGGAAAGTACGGAGTAGGTCGCGGGTGAATGGAGTGTTAGTCAATCAGCAGGTGCTCTCAGGACTGCGCGATCGCTTGGTAGAAATTACTGCTCAAGGTCAAACTGTCTTAGTCGGAAAGTCTGCTCAAATTCGCGACTGGTTGGATGTCTACGGTGGAGAGTCTCTGTTACAGCAGCGACAAGAAGTCGCCACTGCTTTTAGCGCCTACCAACAAGCACATCAGACATTAGAAAAACGCCGGACATCTGAACGAGAACGCCTGCAACAATTGGATTTACTGTCCTATCAAGTCAAGGAACTCAGTAACATCAACCTCGGCGATCCCGATGAACTAGAGCAACTCCAGCAAGAATACCAACGCCTGAATCATGTTGTCGAACTCCAACAAATGAGTTACAAAGTATACCAGGCTTTGTACCAAAATGACGATGAAACTCCAACCGCTACAGATTTACTGGGAGACAGCGAAGTCACATTAAGTGACATGGTAGAATACGATTCGCAGTTGCAAACGTTGTTAGATTTGGTGAGGGATGCTCAGGCAACTGTAGCAGAAGTAGCAAGAAAAATTAACGCCTACGGAGAAAGTTTGGAGGCAGATCCGCAGCGATTAGAAGAAGTAGAAGAACGCATTCGAGAATTAAAGCAAGTTTGCCGTAAGTATGGTCCGACGCTTGCTGAAGTAATTGATTACTACCAGCGTATCCAAGCAGAACTAGCTGAACTCAATGACAGCGAACAATCTATTGAAAGCCTGGAAAAGCAAGAAGCCGAGTGTTTGGCTAAGCTCACTCAAGCTTGCCACCAGTTAACACAGTTGCGTCGCACCGCTGCAGCTAAATTGGAAGCCAAACTAATTAGTGAATTAAAACCCTTGGCTATGGAAAAGGTACAGTTTCAAGTAAATATTGTACCTACCTTTCCGACTGCTGCTGGAGCAGACAAAATTACATTTATGTTTAGTCCCAACCCAGGAGAACCGCTACAACCTTTGTCAGAAATTGCCTCTGGCGGGGAAATGAGTCGGTTTTTACTAGCGCTGAAAGCTTGTTTTTCCCAAGTAGATGCAACAAGAACACTAGTGTTTGATGAAATTGATGTCGGCGTTTCCGGACGAGTAGCACAGGCGATCGCCGAAAAATTACACCAACTCAGTCAATTTCACCAGGTATTGTGTGTTACTCACCAGCCCTTGGTAGCCGCCATGGCAGATCGGCATTTCCGCGTAGATAAGCAAGTGATCGATAAAACTAAAGGTAAAAAAGAACATAACGGATATCCAGAAGAACGTACCGTTGTGCGTATTACCACTTTGGATGACTTGAGCAAACGTCGAGAAGAACTGGCTCAACTAGCAGGTGGTAAATCAGCGCAAGAAGCGATCGCCTTTGCGGAATCTTTGCTCACGCAAGCTGCCAATCACAGAAGAAACAGTGTAGGGGTATAGAGATTGATTTCCCAACCTGCTCCCACTAAAATTAGCTGATGAATTGCGGATAATGTGTACTAAATTAGAAGAAGGATTAAGTCTACATACATATTTGCATATGTCAATTTTACTTTTTAAATATAAATACTGATTCCAAAAACCTATAAAAAATTAACATACAAAATTTAGCGATCGGTTCGCCAAATTTTCCGCAATTGTCCTAAGGACAACTGAATATACAT
>JANZYY010000780.1 GCA_026419705.1 Fischerella sp. | reverse complement strand
AGATGTGTATAAGAGACAGATCAACTCCAGCATCCCATCCAAAATTCCTTGTCCCGCCCGTTGAATAGAAATAATTACCAGCTTTTTGTCCGGGGCCAGGACTGGGGCGTTCATTAAAGCTAGCGGTGTTTTAATTACTTCGCTTTTCAGCGGCAAATCTCGTGTTACCTCATACGCCAACAACATACTAATTTCTTTGAGGAGAACACGAAATTTTGCCGTGCTGGTTTCAACCTTACGCATTAGTGTCAGTTTGTGCTGAATTAATGGATGCTTAATTAGTATTATTTGATTTTCCATGTTTATTTATTGAATTTTGTTGGTAGTTGGTGGTTGGTGGTTGTTAGGAACAATCAACAAACAACAAACAACAAACAACTAATTCACAGCTAAAATACAGTGCCATCGCTTTCTATTTGGATGGGGGGGATTCCACTTGTTCGGAGTTGGGCGGCTATTTTTCGTCCAGCTGTCCAGGTTCCCCCTTGCAGGATTTTCACAAGCGGTAGTTCCTTGGCACTCTTACCCAATTTTTCTCGCACTATAGCGGCGATTCTATCCAAAAGGATTGTGGTTAAGGCACGCCATTCAACTATAACTTCAGATGCTACTGATTGAGGTTGGGAAAAAATATCTGGATGTTTAGCGGCGATCAGCCCTAAGTCTAGGCATAATCCCCCATTGCGATATTCTGGTAATCCGGTTAAGACATCTAAACCAGTGATTTCTATACCGAGTTCTTGGAGAGGTTCGAGAAGAGAGTAGGTAAGCCATTGAGATAATTTGTGAAATGGCACTAAACCATCATCAGCAACAGCTGGATGAAACCAAACATCCCCTAGGTTTACACCAGCAACTTTTAAGCGTCCAGGCCAAATATCACTTAGTCCTTCTAAAACCGCACTTAACACGGTTTCGGCTGCTAGCTGGTTGTTTTTTACTTGTGCCAATAAGTAATTTACCAACTTGCCCGGACGGGGATTTTGTTCCCCAAACATCTGTGGTGAAGCGAGTAAAACCTGACCTAACCTTTGCAACAATTTCAATCGTCCTGCAATTCCCACCAAGGGATTTTCTGCATTTGCACCAAACCCGTCCGCTAGTTCCTGTTCGGTCAATTGTTGCAATTTTTGAGCATCTGCTTGTAAGGGTTGATGAGGATCGCTTGCAAAAGCCCCTTGGCAAAACATTTGGAAACTTGCTATTGCTAAGCCTTCGGAACGTTTAAAACGCAATTGAGTCTCTTGCTCGTAGTAATGCCAGCGATCGCCAGCACCAGCATCTAACAAAACACTGACGATCGCTAAATCAAATTTGGCAACAGCTTTTTGAGTTGGTGTTAGTCCTGCTAACTTTTCATCTAATTTAGCCTGACGCGGTACACCCCCCGCTTCAAAATGCCGCCAACGACTGTGAAAGGGAATTTGCAAATCTGGGTATTGCTCTTGCATTACCTCAATTACATAGTCTGCTACCCGTCCCAACTGACTCAAATCGCAAGCAAAATGATGCGACTTACCTGCAACTACCATTGCAAATAGTTGTCCACAACGCTCGCGAATGGCAACAGGCGATCGCAAATAAGCAACCACCTCCCTTTCTTGTCTTGGCGTTCTTGGCGTCTTGGCGGTTTCCATTTCCATACCTTCACTATTACTGTTGGGGACTGGAAGGGACAGGGTAAGAACAATAACAAAACTCTTTCCCAATCACCAATCACCAATTACCCATTACCATTTTCAATCCGTCAAAGAACGTCCCTTCACCTCTGCCAAACTATCAGAATCCAATACCTCTCCCGTGGTATAGTAACCAGCAGCTTTTTTAGCTTCAATTTCTACACGTGCATCTTGAGGGATCAAATCCTCTGGAATAGGTATCCTTTCCACAATTTCAATTCCCGCTTGCGTAATCGCGTCGTACTTCATATTCCTCATTGACACCATCCGGTCGATGCGGGTAACACCCAACCAATGCAAAACATCCGGCATTAATT
>JANZYY010000779.1 GCA_026419705.1 Fischerella sp. | reverse complement strand
CCACTAACCACTAACCACTAACCACTAACCACTAACCACTATCCACTATCCACTATCCACTAACCACTATCCACTATCCACTAACCACTAACCACTATCCACTAACCACTGACTGACTCGATAAAAATTGCCGCAAACTTAATAGATTCAAATTTTGCCCCAAAGCCAGTGGCAAAATTGACACTCCTTCCAAACGGGACTGTACCCAACCTTCTCCCCAGTACCATTCGTGAAAGCCGTCAATTCCTTGACTGAGAATCAAGCGCAAGCTGTTGGAAGTTGCTATATCTACTTGATGATGAATGGTGACTGGTCCGGTTCGGGTGGTAAATTGAAATCCTGGATGCAGCTGTTCTGGCATTCCGGGTGGAAGGCTGCCAAAAAGCAGCCATTTTTCTAATTGTGCAGGACGCAGCAGACTGTCGCGAATTGCAGTTGCTGAAGCTTCAAGTTCTATTCGCAGTTGACTTTTTTGGAAAGTACCCAGCATCTCTAATAGCGATCGCTTTTTTCCTAGTATGGCAAATTATGAAGATGCGATCGCTGAGAGCTAATATCTTGCACTCTTCAAGCAGGAGAAGCAGAGGCTCTATTTTTCGCGATCGGGTTGAAGGGTGGTAGCGAGGGTTTGTAGGCTCTGTTTCTAGTACTCCACCAAACCAAAATTGCTGGGTAAGTATTGTTTGTAGTTAGCGCTTCAGCGCGAAAGCGCCAACTGCAAATCCCGCAAAGTTGCTTTGGCAAACCACCAGGCTGTTGCACAGACATGCAAGATATTAATCTGAAACAAGCTCTCTTCAGAATAAATTGTGAACAGAAAGTGTGAACAGTTTGAGAAACCTGCGATTGGAAACCCCCTTTCCCTATAGGAACTATATTCAAAAGTAAATTTTATTCCCAGTTCCTATGACTAGAATTGTTCATGAATTTCTTGATTTAAGTAACTTTCAACATGCTTGGGAAAAGGTAGCAGAAAATCGAGGTTGTGCGGGTGTAGATGGAGAAACTATTGATAGTTTTGCTAGTAATCAAACGCTGAATATTTATCAATTGCGAGATGCTGTTGAAGACGGCACTTATCAACCTCGTCCTTGCAAACAAGTAATAATTCCTAAAAAAAATGGCAGTCGAAGAGAATTAAAAATACCCACAGTCCGGGACAGAATTGTTCAGCAAGCATTATTGAATGTTCTTTACCCTATGATTGAGCAGAAATTTTCTGCGGCTAGTTTTGCTTATCGTCCCAATCTTTCTTATTTAAATGCTGTGGAACAAGTCGCCAATTGGCGAGATAGTGGTTACTGTTGGGTTTTGGATGCCGATCTCGTTAATTTTTTTGATAATATCGACCATCAAAGGTTATTAAAAGAAGTTAGATTACACGTCGATAATCCAGGAATTTTATGTTTGATTAAATCCTGGATTTCTGTTGGGGTATTAACAGAATCAGGACTAATTTTACCAAAAAAAGGTATCCCACAAGGAGCAGTAATTTCGCCGATGCTGGCTAACATTTATCTGGATGAATTTGACCAGGTTATCTCTTCATCAGATTTAAAATTGGTGCGCTACGCTGATGATTTTTTAATTTTATCCCAGACTCAAGAGCGAATTTTATCAGCTTACTCGGAAGTCTCTAATCTTCTTGATTCTATGGGATTGATGATGCATGCTGAGAAAACCCAAATTACTAATTTTGAGAGGGGGTTTCGGTTTTTAGGTCATGGTTTTTTAGAAAACGCCATATTTCCTGTAAATGTTAAAGATGAGAAACTGAAATCTGGAATAGAAAAGCTAGAAAAAAATCAAGGTAAAAAAAACTCTCAAGCTTGGGTCAGAAGAACAAAAAGGGGATGTTGCGACGTTAGATGACCAGATACAAGATATCGCGTCTCTACATCAACCCTTTCTGAAAACAACAGAAATAGAATCATCATCTTCGTTAAATGAAGATGAGACAACACATGAACAAAAAAATCTTTGGAATCAAGAAATGGCAGCTATATATTTAATTGAACAAGGGACAAATATCTATAAAGACTATCAACG
>JANZYY010000778.1 GCA_026419705.1 Fischerella sp. | reverse complement strand
AGATGTGTATAAGAGACAGATCTACAACAGTAGGGATGTTTTCTTTTGTTTGCAGTAAACGTTCAAGAAAGGGAAGAACTTTTCCCAGTGGCGGGGTCCACATTTGAGGATGTCCGTCTACATACCGAGGAGCACCTGCACATATAGAATAACGAGCTAGTTGAGAATTATTTCTTGATACTAGACCGGGGCTTTCCAGTAGAGTTGCAATTGTAGCAATTGTATATGTGTGGTTGTAACCAAATAATGCAGTGAAAATATCAGAACCAGTACGTTTTTCTAAAGGGAGCGATCGCCAATACCAACATTGCGCCATATTCTTACAATTTCAATCAAAAATAATGTAGAAAATAATTTAAGATTAGTATTGCTTTCATTGTTTATTTAGTCACTTTAGTTACTGACAAAGTCATAAACACCCAAGCAGTATGAAGATTATTTCTACTGAAATTCCTGAGGTTCTCATCATTGAACCTCAAGTTTTCCAAGACGAGCGCGGTTTTTTCTTTGAAAGCTACAATTATCAAAAATTTACTGATATAACAGGTAATTTAATTAACTTTGTTCAAGACAACCACTCTTGCTCCAAACAAAACGTCTTGCGTGGTTTACACTACCAAATTCAACAACCACAAGGCAAACTCGTGCGAGTTATTACTGGTAGTATATTTGATGTTGCCGTAGATATTAGAAAAAGTTCCTTCACTTTTGGTAAGTGGATGGGTTGTGAACTCAGCGCCGAAAACAAACGCCAAATTTGGATACCGCCAGGCTTTGCTCATGGCTTTGTTGTCCTTTCAGAATTTGCTGAAGTCCTCTATAAGACTACAGACTACTATGCTCCTGAATATGAACGGTGCATCCTCTGGAATGACCCCGATTTATCGATCGATTGGCGTTTGTCTGGACAACCAATTCTATCTGCCAAAGACCAAGCGGGTAAATTGTTTAGTGAAGCAGAGGTTTATACTCAACTGTAAAAATAGTCATTCTTTAAGCCTGAGCTTAAACAGAGATGAAATCGGAACATGTACACCATATTGTATCAGATAAAAACCGAATCTTCGGTAAGAAATGTCTAAAAAATCTGAGGAAAAAGCGTTATTGTGACAACAAAGGCGATCGCTAAATGCCGATACAAGAAGCAAAATTAAGTACCAAAAAATACCAAACTAATGGTATGGTTTTCATAAAGCTTCTTGGAGGTGCAAAAATCGATAAGCACACAAGTAGACTAATGAGTAAATCAATTCTACTAATCGGCAGCAACGGTCAAATTGGCAAAGAACTACAACAAAGCCTCATCACCCATGGAAAAGTCATCACTCTTGCACGCCCCACCATAGATCTTGCCCAACCCGACACTCTCCGCAGAGCAATTAGAGAAAACAAACCCCAAGTCATTATCAACGCAGCTGCTTATACCGCTGTTGACAAAGCTGAAAGCGAACCGGAATTGGCAAAAGCCATTAATGCGACAGCGCCTGAAGTTCTAGCTGAAGAAGCTAAAAAACAGCAAGCATTCCTAATTCACATATCTACTGATTATGTTTTTGATGGCAATAGCTGTCATCCCTATCAGGAGACTGACGCAACTAATCCCCTAAGTGTTTACGGTCAAACTAAACTGGCAGGAGAAGAGGCTGTTCGTCAGACTTATACTCATCACCTCATTCTCCGCACAGCTTGGGTATATGGGACATTTGGCAAAAGTAATTTTGTCAAAACAATGCTGCGGCTGGGAGGAGAACGAGAAGAAATTCGTGTAGTCACCGATCAAATTGGTAGTCCAACTTGGGCAAGAGATATAGCAACAACCATAGCCCAATTAATACCCCTATTAAGTTCAGAAATTGTTGGTACCTATCACTATACTAATAGTGGTGTTGCTAGCTGGTACGACTTTGCCATTGCCATTTTTGAAGAAGCCCAACAGCTAGGCTACCCTGGGAAAGTGCAGCGAATTATTCCTATCACTACCTCTGAATATCCTACACCTGCTCGCCGCCCCAGCTATTCCG
>JANZYY010000777.1 GCA_026419705.1 Fischerella sp. | reverse complement strand
TTCTGACGCTTCAACTGCTGAACTTTCCTAAATCCTCCACAATGCTGTGGGTCTTTAGAAAGAGGTTCAGCATCAGCGTTTGAGAGGCTAGTTCCTAACCCCTTGGCATAATTGAGCATTACCATAGCTGCTGCCACATCACGGTCAGCAACAAAATTACAGTTCTCGCAATTATGCACACGCTCTTCCAAATCTTTCTTCTTCTTGTTGCCGCAATTAGGGCAAGTTTGGGATGGAGCAATCTTGAGGGGTACATCAACAAATACCCCGCTACATTCGCTGAGTTTGTATTTGATAAGTGAAATTAGATTGCCAATCCCGACATCTAACAGCGATCTATTTAGCCCTGTTTTTTGATGTTTTCTCTTGCCGCCTTTTTTAGGTTTACGAGTCATCTGGGTGATGTTNAACTTCTCAGTAGCTACCAGTGAATTACTCTTTACTATCTGTGCAGCCACTTTATGTTGCCAATCTTGCCTAGAGCAAGCAACTTTATTTTGAAGTTTACTAATTTGTTTGCTGGCTTTTTTCCATCTTTTAGATGCTTTAACCTTTTTCTTGAAATTAGGCGCACGTTTGCGGCGTAATTTCTTAGAAGCTTGTTCTACTTTTTGTTGGGTATTGGCTAGAAACTTTGGATTATCAATGATCGTGCCATCTGAACAAGCAATAGCGTGATGAATACCAAAATCTAAGCCTATAGCCCCAGTACTAGTTTCTCGTTTTGGCTGACAATTCACTGTAATTGAGGCGTACCACTTACCTTGCTTCCAGATCATCGTGCAAGTTGTTGGATTTCCCCAAGTTCTAGCTTTACCTCTCATCTGAATCTGTCCTAAATTGGACAATTCCAGATAACCGTTATCGCCTGTTGTGTGCGCCTTCCATCCACTGATTCCAGGGTAAGTCCAACCGCGATAAGATCGCGCAGACTTGAATTTGGGGTATCCACCCAATCCGCTCAAAAATCGCATGAATGCATAGTCAACACGCTTTACAGTTGCTTGCAAAGCCTGTGAGCCTAACTCTTTATATTCATACCAACATTCTTTGAACTCTGGCAGAATATTTTGCTGGTCATAGTAACTAATAGAATTCCCAAAACGCTGATATTCTGTCTTTCTGTGGTAAAGACAGGCATTGAACAAGTCTTTATGAAGTCGCCGCCAATAGTGCAGTTTGACTTCTTGGGACTTAGTTGGATATAAGCGAAAGGTTGTCCTACGTGTTACTATCATGAAAGTCATCATCTCATTTACATAACGCGCAGTGCAACACTCTCTCAGAAAGAGTTCTCACGCTGTATTTTGCATTCACTTACATATTGTGTTGGTAACGAAGTATCGACGCAAGGTGATTACTCCTGAAATCCTCTCTAGACTGCAAGAAATTTTCACAGATCTCTGTGAACAACAAAAAAGCATCCTTACCGACTTCAACGCCGAGGAAGACCATGTTCACTTATTGGTCTGGGCTTGAACGTTAAAAAAATAAAGCCAAGCCTCCGCAAGCAGCAAAGCTTTGCTGCTTGCTTCCCCACTAATAAATTGGTGGGCTAGTCGAAAAAATATAAGGCTTGGCTTTATTTTTTCGGTTCGGTGATATGTCAATCTGTCGCCAGATAAGACCCCGCCATTAATGGCGGGGGCTAACAAAGAAGTTAAAACATCTTTTTAAACCCCGTCTTTAAAGACGGGGTTTAACAAATCAGATTTCTGAGTTCGTAAAAGTCCTAAAATCGTCGTCAAGCAGACTAATTCGCAAACAGTTCAAATCTCATGTTGACAAATACTATTGGAAGCCCGTTTTTTGGTCTAGTTCATATTTTGTCAATTCTAGTGGTGGGGTATCACTCGATGTGCTGAAGAAATATATCAAGCAGCAAGATTCTCCCACTTAATTGACGCTTATCCCGCCCTTGCTCTCATCCCCCAGTTCCGAAGACTCCACTGGGGGACTTCCCGCAAGGAAGGTTAAAACCCAATACAGTTGGTGTTAGTACTCTTTGTGTCTTAGTGTCTTAGTGGTTTAAAGATGATCTTTTTCACCACCAAGA
>JANZYY010000776.1 GCA_026419705.1 Fischerella sp. | reverse complement strand
CTCCACAGCTTGCAGTTGTTCCCGCAAAGCGATAAGCTCACTTTGATGACGCTCAGACACTTCTGGCTGGGGCATAAAGTTAGTATTGCCCTTTACCAATCGGAAGAGTTCTTGAGACAGCTGTTGCACCAATTGATCGCGAAGCTGCAATTCTTGACGCAACTTCGACACTTCTGTAGATAGAGCTTGAATAGTGGAGGTATCAGTTTGGCTCACAGTGGCAACTAGCTCCAGTTCAGAATCTTTCCTACTTTTGGGTATAAATGCGGCTGTACTGCTTTTGGTGAGTACTCCTAAGTACTTGTTAATTTAGCATTCTCGGAGAAATCGGCAAGTAGGAAAAAGAGATTTTTTTTACTTTTTTAAAGAATTAATTGTTAGAGGTTAGTAGATAGTGGTTAGTAGTTAGTGGGTAATGGGGACTGGGGATTAGGGATTAGGGACTGAGGGTTAGGGATTAGGAACCAAGTACCCAATACCCAATACCTAGTACCCGATCCCAATCACCAATCATCAATTACCAACTAGCCTCGATTATGCTGCTTCTGTAGCAGAAGATTTAGGTTGTTGTACTCCTTGATTGATTGTTAGGTAGCGAATTACTTCTTCGCTCAAACGCATAGCGCGCTCTAAGACAGCAATCATTTTTCCAGGGCCAGTGTAATTCATTTGGATATAAATTCCATCTCGGTGCTTTTTAATTTCATAAGCCAGACGACGCTTACCGCGATTCTGAATCTGGATATTTTCAGCACCTTGTTCGCGAAGCAAGTTCTCGTATTTAGAAATTGCTTGTTCTACCTGCTCGTCTCCCAAGTCAGGACGCAGGATGTACATTGTTTCATAAGCTGTTTGCACGATTCCAATCTCCTTATGGACAATATGGCTGCTGATGTCTTTAAGTAATTGTTGTATTTTTTAATACAATCACTTAGCAACATCAAAAGCAACAAGGACTTATAATCTTACCAGTTTTCAATTTTAATGCTTAGCCAAAGCTACCAAATTAGTCATTAGTCTTTGAACTATTGACGGACACTGAAAGACGATTTGACCAGAAATAGAGGATATTCATCAAGGCTATGGCACAGCGCTATGTGCGAGTTCAAAATTTAGAAGGGCAAATTTACTATGGATTGCTACAACTATCCCTGAAAGTGCAACTACTGGATGCACCACCCTGGTTACAAGGTCAACTTACAGATTTGACTTTAGAACCAGATAGCTATCAGATATTGGCTCCCTGTGCACCCTCAAAAATTGTAGCGGTGGGGAAAAATTATGCAGCTCATGCGGCGGAAATGGAAACTGAAGTACCTCCTGAACCGCTAATTTTTTTGAAGCCTCCTACATCTGTGATTGCTTCGCTGCAAGAAATTCAGTACCCACACCAGTCGCAACGGGTAGACTACGAAGGAGAACTGGCATTGGTAATTGGCGATCGCGCTGCTGATTGCACGCCAGAAGAAGCTCAAATGAAAATTTGGGGTTATACAATCGCCAATGATGTAACTGCGCGAGACTTACAACGAAAAGATGGTCAATGGACGCGAGCCAAAAGTTTTGATACTTTTTGTCCCCTAGGTCCTTGGATTGTCCGCGAATTAAGCCCAGGAGCGAGACTCCAAACTTTCTTAAATGAAAGTTCCACTCCTGTGCAATCTGCCAGTATTGACCAAATGGTGTTTTCTCCAGATTTTCTTGTGTCTTACATCAGTAAAGTGATGACACTTTTGCCGGGTGATGTGGTGTTGACGGGTACCCCTTTTGGGGTGGGTCCCTTAAAGATAGGCGATCGCGTCCGTGTGGAAATTGAAGGCATTGGTCGCCTGGAAAACACGGTGGTAGCTCGGAATTAGCTAGCGCGGCAGTTGCATGTATACTGCGTTAGAAATTGCGGGAATTTCTGCGTAACGCCCCAACAATGACTGAATGACAGAATAAACAACTGCTGCTACTATGCCCAGAAAGATAGTGGTTGCTACTGTTTGCAATGCAAAACTCAACCCAGAAAGTGCTACAAGCCGTAACAGGATGCTACACAGATACACAATAATATCTAACAA
>JANZYY010000775.1 GCA_026419705.1 Fischerella sp. | reverse complement strand
CACTAACCACTAACCACTAACCACTAACCACTATCCACTAACACTCATCACTAGAAATACGTTGATTCATACAGGCCTGCTTAAATTTGGCATATGACTACGCAAACAATATCTGCACCGGAAGTATATCAAGGTCAGTTTGGCGAATTTACAATTACTAAAAGCGATCGCACTGGCGTGATTGTCTACCGTACTAGCTTGGCGATCGCTGCTGTTTGCTTTGCGATCGGCACTGCTTTAGTATTATTCGCTCCTAACCCAACTACGTTCAAACTCTTAACACCTCTGTACGCTTGTTTTAGTCTTGCTCTGGGTATAAGTTTATTAACTATCCATATCTATATGGTGGAATTACACAGACTTTTACAAGTTTTTTGGGTCATTGGCAGTATCACCGCAATTGTACTGGCACTGTCTGGTAGCGATCCTTTAGCAATCACAGTTTATACTCAGCCACTTTCCTTGCTTGGAATTGGTTTTACCTTTGCTGCTTTGACAGGTATTTATTTTAAGGAAGCCTTTTGCTTCAATCGTTGGGAAACCAAATTACTAACTCCTATTGTGCCGTTGGTACTGCTGGGACATTTGCTAAATGTTTTACCTCTTCAGTGGGAACGATTATTGTTAGGAACTTGGGCAATTTTGTTTGTAGTTTTTGCTGTGCGTAAGGCTGTGCAAGCAATTCCTCCGGATATTGGAGATAAGTCTGTATTTGAATATTTAAAAGCAAGACGTTCTGCAAAAGCTTGAGAGACTATTTGCAGAGTAAATCTTAGGCGTTGCATTCCATGGGGATGAATAATAAGCTGCCATAGACCTGCTCAAGCAGCTGAGCGCACGGTAGATACCAAGAATGCCAAGAATTAAGTTTTTCAATTGAAAGAGCAAATGAAATCATCCTGCTGTCTGTGCAACGCCAAATCTTAATTAGGGAGAACACCACCAAATCGCATGACGCACAATACTATACTATTTCGCGTTAATCACGATACAAATTATCAATTATTTAGCCCAATTGCATTCATAATTGGGGTCAATCGCCAAATTCCTGAAGACCTTCACGCAAACCGATCGCGATTTTACTGTGCTTCTCAATTTGACCCATCACTTGTTTTGCCCGCTGAATGACGACTGCTGGCAAACCTGCCAATCGTCCTGCTTCAATACCGTAGGACTTATCTGCACCTCCTGGTTGGACTTGGTGTAAAAAGATAATTCGGTCGGGTAACTCCTTCACTGTCACCTGATAATTAGCTACATTTTCTAATAATGACGCTAATTCATTTAACTCATGATAGTGCGTAGCGAAAATTGTCCGCGCTTGAATTTCCGCTGCTAAGTATTCTGCAACAGCCCAAGCAATTGAAAGACCATCAAAAGTTGCTGTTCCCCGGCCGATTTCGTCCAACAATACAAGCGATCGCGATGTGGCATGATTGAGGATATTCGCCGTCTCGTTCATCTCCACCATAAACGTAGACTGACCCGTCGCCAAGTCATCCACTGCACCCACACGCGTAAAAATGCGATCGCACACTCCTAATTTGGCATACCTAGCAGGTACAAAACTACCAATTTGCGCCATCAACTGAATTAATCCTACCTGCCTTAAATAGCAACTCTTGCCACTCGCATTCGGTCCTGTGAGGATGATGAGGTCAGGATGGGGTGAATTCTCCCCATCAGGGGTTTCTCTTCTTCCTAATTGCGTGGAATTCGGCACAAAAAAACCGGCTGGCAAAGACTGTTCTACGACTGGATGACGCCCATCTACAATCTTAATTTCTCGTCCCTCCACCACCTCTGGACGGCAGTAACCTTGATGCACAGCCAATTCCGCCAAACCGCACAACACATCTACCGCCGCTACAGCTCGAGAAAGGTTACGAATCACCTCCGCTTGCTGTCCGACTTCTTCCCGCAAAGCTACAAAAATTTCATACTCCAATTTATATAAATCGTCCTGTGCTGTGAGAATCCGTACTTCTCGTTCCTTCAACTCTGGGGTAATGTAGCGTTCTTCGTTTTTCAGGGTTTGCTTGCGGATATAGTGAGAAGGTACTTGG
>JANZYY010000774.1 GCA_026419705.1 Fischerella sp. | reverse complement strand
TATTAATATTATATAGCAATCCAAACAATGAAGTTACCTGTCTTGTTCACAACTCAGAGCTGACAGCTATATTATTAGATTAAAAATCAGTCCTTGCATATTAACAGGATAAATTTCTTGTCTCTTAAAAATAGAAAATTCAATTCTTGGTGTCTTGGTGACTTGGTGGTTCATTCTACCCTGTTTGAAGTTACGAAATATCTACATCCCTCTTTAGTGCCTTGTCATCAAATCTGCTCGGAAGCAAGACGCAAAATTTTATCTCGGTCAATTAAGAAAGTTTTTTATGCCTAAATTTACTCTCGCAAGTTCCGAATTAATCCTAGTTAGTGATTGTTCCTAATAAAAAACAACAAATAACAACTACTAAAAGTCAATATCAAAAAATACTAGTTCTTGAAACTTTCAATGTATATAAATATTAAGAGCGATCGCTGTTAAGCAAAATTACAACGCAGAGGTTATACTCTTTTCAAAAGACTTTTTTACACACTATTTTTAAGATACTCCTTACTTCAATGATTGCCAATTTTCGCTTTGCCATAGTCAGCGACTTGCACATTGCACTTCCTCAGACAATCTGGAATCATCCTAGTCGTTTTCATTTAGTGGAAGTCAGTATTCCAGCGTTTGAAACTGTACTAGAACATTTAACACAAATGAATTTAGATTTTCTTTTGTTACCTGGAGACTTAACCCAACATGGTGAACCAGAAAATCATGCTTGGTTGGAAAAACGCTTAGCACAGTTACCTTTTCCTGTCTACGTCGTTCCTGGCAATCATGATGTTCCTGTGCTCAAAGCTAATAAGCAATCCATTGCTTTTGAAGAATTTCCTTATTATTACCGTAAATTTGGCTACCATAATCCAGAGCAATGCTATTACACTTGTGAGGTATTGCCAGGAGTCAGACTGATTGGTCTCAATTCTAACTTCTTTAACGACCAAGCAGAGCAAATTGGACGCTTAGATACTAAACAGCTGCGGTGGTTGGAAGAGGTGCTAGCTACAGCTGGTGATGAATTGGTAATTGTGATGATACATCACAATGTTGTTGAGCATCTACCCAATCAATCACGCCATCCAATGGCAAATCGCTACATGTTAGAAAATGCAACAGAATTATTACAACTGCTACGGCATTATCGTGTAAGGTTGGTATTTACAGGGCATTTGCACGTTCAGGATGTAGCGTATTCGCAGGGAGTATATGACATTACCACTGGCTCTTTAGTTAGTTATCCTCATCCATATCGAGTCTTAGAATTCCGCCAAGATAGTTACGGTAGACAGTGGTTGCAAATGTTATCCTATCGGGTGGAGTCAGTACCTAATTTCCCCAACTTGCAATATACTTCGCGAAAATGGATGGGCGATCGCAGTTTTCCTTTCTTAATGAAATTACTGACTCTACCGCCTTTAAACCTACCACTAGAGCAAGCACAAGAACTAGCCCCTACTCTCCGGGATTTTTGGGCAAACATTGCCAATGGAGATGCGCTGTTTAACTACTCGCATTTTCCTCCAGAAGTAAGTCGTTATTTTGAAAAATACGGAGCGATCGCAGCTTGTGGCACACCCATGTTTATAGATAATAACAGTACGTTACTGCTTTAGTTGTTGGTGGTTGGTGGTTGGTGGTTGGTGGTTGTTGGTTGTTGGTGGTTAGGGGTTAGTAGTTAGTGGTTGTTAACTATACTCAATGCCCAATGCTCTATTCCCTATTTTCTATTCCCTACTGCTCGGCAAATCCCAAATACAGAAGTGTAACCGTGTAGGAAAGTACTACCACCAACAGGGCCGATTTCGCCGCCACAGAAAAAGCCTCCTAGGGGAATATGATTGAGGTAACGCTGGAATAGCTGTGAGTCAAAATTTGGTTGACCGTAAAGTCCTGCACCTCGTCCTAGGCAGGAAAACATTAACGCACCTACAGCAGGAGCTTCAACGGTTTGTTGTTTTTGATACATTTTGAGGAGGAATTCTAAGTCCTCAGCGGAAGCTTCAGCATCGCGCAAGTGGAATTGCAGGCGTTGTCCAGCACGAACGTAATCACCAATAGCGATCGCTCCTC
>JANZYY010000077.1 GCA_026419705.1 Fischerella sp. | reverse complement strand
TAATTAATGTCCGCTCAAACTGTCCCGTGTCGCCGCTGTTAATGCGGAAGTAGGTAGACAGTTCCATTGGGCATTTGACGCCTTTGGGAATGTAAACGAAGGAACCATCGCTGAATACGGCAGAATTAAGGGCGGCAAAGTAGTTATCTGCTGGGGGAACAACGCTACCCAAGTATTTTTTGACTAATTCTGGGTGTTCCTGGATTGCTTCGGAAATAGAGCAAAAGATAATTCCTTCTTTTGCCAGCTTTTCTTTGAAGGTAGTGGCGATGGAAACACTATCGAAAATCGCATCCACAGCAACGTTTGCCAGTCGCTTTTGTTCTGACAAAGGAATGCCTAGCTTCTCAAAAGTTTCTAGAAGCGTAGGATCGACTTCTTCCAAGCTTTTTTTCTTTGCTTGTTGCTTGGGCGCTGAGTAGTAAATGATATTTTGGTAATCAATTGGCGGATACTTGACGCTAGACCAAGTTGGTTCCGTCATTCTTTGCCACTGGCGATAGGCTCTCAGGCGGAATTCCAACATAAATTCCGGCTCGTTTTTCTTGGCAGAGATGGTGCGGATGATATCCTCGTTGAGTCCACGAGGAATCGTGTCTGCCTCAATTTTGGTAACGAAGCCGTATTTGTAGGGCTGATTAACTAAGGTTTTGACAGTGGCACTCATCGGCAATTTTCTCTTGTGTTCGTTCGCAAATTTAATCTCTCTAAGGATGGGAGACGGGTTGTTTACAACCAATTCCCATTTCGTGTTATCGAATGGTCACACGACTGTTACAATAAGGGTAGCTACTAAAACAACAGCCTTGTTGTTTAACACATCTTCATTTTACGCTAGATTAACAACAATATTGTTGTCAAAGTGAAATTTAATTATGAATTTTTAGGACGACGATGGCGACTACCCACCAGTCCTCAACTAAGCAAGATATCCTAGAATATCTCCTCAAACACGTCCAAGCTACGGCTGTTGATTTGGCCGCAGCATTGGATGTTAGCCCCCAAGCGATTCGTCGTCATCTCAAAGACTTGGAGATGGAGGACCTGATTGTCTATTCGTCGGTGCAGGCGGGAATGGGGCGTCCGCAGCATGTTTATAAATTAAGTCGTAAGGGACGCGATCGCCTGCGTCGAGAAGCGGCTGATAGTTATGGAGAGTTTGCAGTTTCTTTACTCGACACCGTTGCAAAAACGGTAGGACATGAGCAAGTAAGCACGATTTTAAGAAAACAGTGGGAGCGTAAAGCCCAAGAATATCGAGAACGCTTGGGTGAAGGTTCGTTAGCAGAAAGGGTAGCTACTTTAGTAGAACTCAGAAAAGCAGAAGGCTATATGGCAGAATACTACCCTTTAGACTCAACGGAGTCAGAAAACGGCAATCGCTTTATTTTAATGGAGCATAACTGCGCGATTTCCAACCTTGCAGAGTCTTTCCCTACTATTTGCGGTCACGAATTGGAAATGTTTGCCGCTGTTCTCCAAGATTGTACAGTAGAACGTACCCATTGGATTATTAACGGTGAACATCGTTGTGGTTATTTAGTGCAAGCGAAAAAACAAAAAATATCAAAGTAAATTAATCTTTCATCTTCAGTCTATGTCAGAGATCGTCACTAATTGGTAATAATTTTTACGAAACTAATTACTACTTTTGGATTAATTAGTTTTATATATAAAGTGTATGGATTTACCACCCCAACATCCGTCAGAAAAGTTTCTAACCTTAGAAGAGTCAGCACAGGTCGATGCTGCTTTACTTTCTTCTCCAGAGAAATTTCTCACAAGATTGACTCTTTCATCACTAAAACTTTTGAAGCACATCGCTAATGAATACAACGTTGCGGTTGAAGATTTAACCGCAAAGCAAGTGATTGCTTGGTTTGAAAAAGATAGTAAGATTAGACGAGAACAAGGAATAGAAGCTGCATACTTAAAGTGGTGAACAGTTGGTTGTTGTTTGTTGTTTGTTGTTTGTGAATAGAAACAACCAACTACTAACTATATCAACAACAAACCAAATATTAAAAAAGCACCTCTTTTCAGGTGCAAATACAAAATACTTTAATAATTTATTTTCCCGATTGTATGTTGTAATTGTATTGATTACGTTCTGTAATTTTCGACATTACGCGGACTGCGAGCACCAACAACTGCTCCAATCATCGCTGCAACTAAACCTAACAAAGAACCAAATACAAACCACCATAATGCCTGTCGTAAATTAGCTGCGATCTGACGAGCTTGCTCCGCAGTGGGAGTGGGTAGATTTTGTGGTACAGCCCCAGCACCAGGCTGCTGAATCTGACTTATTACTGCTGCAGCATTAGAAGCTGCGACCCCAAAAGCACCTGTTACCCCACTTGCTAATAACCAAGAGCTTAATGCTAAAGTTGTTGCCCAGAGAATAGCACCGTTGAGAAGTGCTGTATTGCGGTTCATCGGCCCACAAGCACGAGTTGTCACCCAACCACCAACAAATAGGGAAATGAATAAAGCAATGGTTGACCAAACTCCGACATTTGTAGCAACCTCTGGTGTAATTGTTCTGGGTCTACCTGAAGCTTCAATCACACCTGCTCCGATTGCGCTGAACAGGGCGCTCAAGATTAATTGAGTTGCGAGGGCAACCAACACACCGGCAATTATCGGTCCCCAGCGAACGCGGTCGTGGTAATCAACTACCCTAGTTGTTGCTGCAGGTTCACTAATAACTTCACCACTTGTACGATTTACATAGGACATATACTATTTTCTCCTTAGTACTTCTGTAGGTTTTTCAGTTATTTTTTGCTTATCTTATAGATTAAATTGCTATTTATTACTTTTAATATCTATCATGGGAAAGAGTTAACAACTCTACCTTTAGTAATAAAAAATAGGTTGATATCAACTGAATTTGATATATTCTTGTCTGCTGGAAAATGTTGTAATTTTTCTTATGTTTTTTTTAAAAAAATTAAGATTGTATCGAAAGTCAATAATTTTTGAAAATAGTCTTGAAACATAAAAAATAGGCAGGCTTGCAGTGAACTCTCCAGCGCTCAATGCAAGCTACAGTGTATTTCTGATTCCTCCAGTCAAAATTTCCGGACTAGCGCATTTTTACAGCCATTTTCACAGCAGTACCTGTGGCGGTGATTAGCATCAGAACTCCTGACTGATCGACATTGATTGTACCTGTATCAAATTCAATGCCAATGACAGCGTCTGCACCCAAACGTAATGCCCTTTGTTCTAATTCTGCCAGTGCTTCTCGTTGACCTTTTTCAAACAAATGCTCGTAGCTAGCAGTGCGTCCGCCGAAAAAGTCTCGCAAGCTAGCCATAAAATCTCGCAGAAAGTTGCTGCCGTAGACAACTTCTGCTGTCACAATTCCTAAGTAAGATTCTATAATAGCTCCTTGAATTACATCAGTAGTAGTTAAAATCATAGATTTACCTCACAAAGACGATTCATCGTCAACATTAACTCAATGGATAATCTAGTTGTCATGAAGTGGGTATACCACCAGGACAGATGAAAAAGAATCAGTAGGTCGGCACAAATAAAATTAACTAGCAAGGGTTGTCATTAGTCGTTCATCCTTTGTTATCTGTAAAGGTTTCAGCAATTTTAGAATAGGTAGTAATAATAGCTTTCATTCTAGCTTCTGTATTTAGGTAAAAATAAGCACGACTTGAAGTGAAAGGATCTGCAGTTCTAGCTGTGGGGATTAGGTAGAAATTTCCTATTCTTAACGCCCGATGTCCTATTCCCCATTTTTAAGTTTAAGTGAAGTATACTGCTTGCTCCACCAGTTTTTATCGTCATGGCTCAATAATAGTAATTTTAAGTTGAAATTTGGGACTTTGTGTTAGTTATAACCAACCATGAAAGCATTGCTTTGTTTCATAATTTCTTGCTTGCTAGTGATTTTTACAAGTATCAAAATAGACGATGTAAATTAGTGTTTGGCACGGGAGAAAAGATTTATGATGTTATGAATATTTGGTAAAAATAAGCAACTAGAGTTTGCAAAACAGAATATTTTTGTTTTAATGGACAAGAAATAATCTAAATTCTCTCAAATTTGCGCACATTTTCGGGTAGCTTGCTGTGTACAAAGGAACTTTATTCTTATTTAGTGTCCTCTTATTAGGAAGCATTGCTACAACAATGCCTTCAGTAGCTCAGGCTCAGATATCAGTAGCACAACGCCAAAGCACTGCAGAAGTGAAAGAATTGTTAGAACAAGGACGTAGATTGGTAGACACTGGTGATTATAGTGGTGCGATCGCAGTTTATCAACAAGCAGCAAACTTAGAACCAAAAAATGCTTCAATATATTCCGGAATTGGCTATTTACATGCTTTACAAGGAAACTTTCCCGCTGCATTAACAGCTTACCGTCGTGCTGTTAGCCTTAATCCAAATAATAGTGATTATCAATATGCTTTAGGTTATATCAGTGGTAATTTGGGTGATAACAACACAGCCAAAGAAGCTTATCGCAAAGCAATACAAATCAACCGTAGTAATGTCAATGCCTATATAGGATTAGCTACTATTCTGATACGGTTAGGAGAATACACTAATGCTGAATGGGCTTACGAGGAAGCTGTAAAAATTGACTCGAAAAATCCCCAAGTTTATGAACTGCGCGGGACGATGTTAAAAAAACAGGGTAAATCTAAAGAAGCGATCGCTGTTCTGAAAAAAGCTCGTGATTTATACGAACAGCAAGGTAAGTATGATGGCGTTACCAGAGTAGAAGCTGCTCTGCGCGATTTAGGAGGATAAGATTAATCTAGCCGGCGTCCAGTCAGTTCTACAAAAATATCTTCCAGGTTAGAGGGGCGTACCATAATTCCAGTTTTATCTTGCAGTTGATCTAAGTAAAGATTCGCTTCAGCCAAGGTTGGGAAAAACAGATATTCCCAACGATCTCCAACTTGCTTGATCGCCAAACCTTCACCGTGAGTAGAGCGCAATTCTTGTAAAGTTCCCAAAGATATCAACTTACCACTATCCATAATGCCGATGCGATCGCACAAATATTCAGCCTCTTCCATGTAATGGGTTGTCAGCAGCATCGTCATACCTTGCTTGTTTAAATCTTGAATCATCTCCCAAAGACGCCGCCTTGTTTGGGGATCTAGCCCCACAGTTGGTTCATCTAAAAACAGAATTTGCGGTTGGTGTAATAAAGCTCTCGCAATTTGCAACCGCCGCTTCATACCCCCAGACAAGGTTTTTACTAAGTCATTGCGTTTGGAAGCAAGTTCTACATAATCCAGCCATTGATAAATCAGGTGCTGTCGCTGCGGATTAGCAATGTGATGTAATCTACCATGTAAATCCATATTTTCCCATACGGTTAAATCACCATCAACGCTGATTTGCTGCAACACTACACCTATGCATTGCTTTACCATTAAGGGTTGGCGTACCACATCATATCCGCATACTTCAATTCGCCCTTCGGTAGGTTTGGTAAGTGTGGTTAACATGCGAATTGTAGTAGATTTACCCGCACCATTGGGACCGAGCAAACCAAACATTTCTCCCGCCGCAATGTCAAAAGAAAGACCATTGACTACGGGGATTTTGTTGTAAACCTTGTAAACCTTCTCTAGGGAAACAGCAACTGTCATGATGTGAATTCGGTCTTGCCGCGTTTGGGTAAAATTTTGTTAACATTATTAATAATAGTAAAGCAAGTGATGCCCAGAATAGATCTTATTATCGCTATCAAACTTCGTGCTCCAGTATTAACCAACCATTCAGGCGTTGCTGAATCTGAGGATGAATTATTGAACCGCTATAGACGCGCTCATAGGCTGACCGCAGGGTGGACGCCAAGTACGCCAAGAGGCTAGACTTTTGAGTTTACAAAAATTACAAAACATCCTGCATTTATGCAATGCCCCACTCACTATATTGTTCCAGTAAGATTCTGCGTTTGTCCAACATTCTTGCGGCTTCCATAGTCTGACTATCAGTGATGACAGCACTGTTGTAATAGTTTCAGAATCGTGACCACAGATTGGGATTAAGAAAATTATTTTCAGATGTGTCGGTGTTGTTGTCGCTAGAACTAGTGGTCTATCGCATTAATTTTGAGAAGTAAGATAATGAACCACAAAGGGCGCATTAGACGCGTAGCGGCTGACCGTAAGGGTAGGACGCAAAGAAAGAAGGAAAACAAGAGGAGTTGAAAATAAATTGACCGATCAAAACTTTTGCGATCAACCACTAGTTGTCTAGCTGAGTGATGTGGAGTTAGCATTGATATTCGAACTAGTAACGCTGGCGATCGCCTCAAAACTGTCAATGTTGCTTGATTTGGTAATATTGGCTGTAGCTTGCATACTATTAGCTGATGTTTGGGCAATAATCTGACGGATTTGAGCATCAGTCAGGTTGGGGTTGGCGCTGAGCATCAATGCAACTACGCCTGTAACATGAGGAGTTGCCATCGATGTGCCGTTGTAAAATGCATACTTATTGCCTGGGATTGTAGAGTAAACATCGACTCCAGGAGCTGTAACATAGGTAAGTGGGTTGTTTCCGGCGCGATTGGAAAAGCCAGCCATGTTATTATTTTGATCGACAGCTCCAACCGCAATTCCCCAGTTTTCTGCGTAACGAGCAGGATAAATTGGTTTTTCCCCACCATCATTACCTGCTGCCATAACAACAATCACACCTTTGCTGCTGGCGTATTCAATCGCTTTTTGGAGAGTACTGTTAGGATAATTGCCGCCGAGACTGAGGTTAATTATACCAGCGCCATTGTTAACAGCATAGTAAATACCATTGGCGATCGCGCTATAGGAACCATAGCCGTTATCATCTAGAACTTTGACGGGCATAATCTTGGTATCGTAGGCAATACCTGTTACACCAAAGTTATTGTTTGCCCCAGCAATCGTACCAGCAACATGAGTACCATGACCAGCTACATCTAAAGTATTGTTGTTGTTACCATCAAAATTCCAGCCGTAGACATCATCAATAAAACCATTACCATCGTCATCTTTACCATTACCAGCAATTTCTTTGCTATTGGTCCAGATATTAGCACTTAAGTCTGAGTGGTTGTAGTCTACTCCGCAATCCAAGACAGCAACAACAGTACCCTTACCAGTGTATCCTTTTGCCCAAGCTTCTGGCGCTTTCACCAAATCAGCTCCCCAATTGTTACCTCCCAAGTCAGGAACATCAGCAAAGGAATTTTGACCAATAGCTTTAGCCACCGCAGCAGAAGCGTCGATTAAACCATAACCAGAAGTTGAGCTGTATCCGCCAGTATCTTTGTTAATAATGTTAATCTCACGAGCAACAACATTATTGCTGTTATTAGTTTCGAGCACATTATCTAGAGCATCAGCTTTATACAACAAATAGTAGTTTCCAGGAGTAATGTTGCTATCTAAATTGACATTATGGGATTGAGAGACAGAATTACCAGCTTCAATACTACCAATCCAGTTCCAGCCTAAAAATGAGTCATCGTCACTGATACTTTTATCTTTAGAAAGATAAAAATTTGTGTAGTTAAACCCAGCATTATTTTTACCTTTGTTCTTTACTTGATAGGAAATTTGGATAGTACTACCTGCCATTGCGGTACCAGGAGCCGAAGCATTTTGTATTACTAAATCTGCTTTAGCAGTTTTTGAGGATTTGGTTTTTGTTGATTTACGATTTTGGCGTTCTAGTTCATGAAGCTCTGATTCTAAAGCATTTTCATTTGCTTGAAAACTACTATGACTACTGAAATGAAGGTTGTGATTATCTTGAGAATTAAAACCATCTACTGAGTAAGCAGGAGTGATATTTAGACCTTGAGCGTCAAACAATTTGTGATTGCGATTATCGATCGGCATAAGTATTTATCTAAAAATTTTCTAGTCTTGAATTTATCCATCTTTGACAACAATTACTATATAAACAGAATTACAAATGCTAGTTCGTTTACAAATAAATTGATGGAATTATATATTTCAATTTTTGAAAACAAAAACACTAAATTCGTATACACTATTGCTAATAAAAATATATATTTGTAATACCATTAAACGCTGTAGAGACGTGCTATGCCACGTCTCTACAACAAAAATACGTTTTACGTTTGAAGAGAATAGGTTGGTATAAATATATATATAAATTTTAGTGAGCAATTGAATATAATATTTAAAGCCAATTTTTAGATATTCTTCTTATTAAGTAGGTAGTGTATTAAGTAGTGAACCAAACTTCTAAATCCGCGATCGCCTTAGCAAGGTGGAAGATCGGCACCATCTTTTTTCACCATCACACAAGCAGCGATATTTGCACCCAACCCCAGACATTTGTCTTGCCAAGCAATTATGACAGAGCCACTTTTCATGCGGCTTTTGACCTGAATTTCTCTTCCAGGGATTAATCCTATGCTCGACAGATAGTTAATATTACTTAAACGGGGAAAACTTACAATATAGACAACATCACCCTGCCTTGCCTGAGATAGAGGAAATACAGCATCACTGTCATCAAAATTCTCATTGAGCGCAGTTGTGGGAGTATCGCAGATAAAAGTAAATCCCTCCCATGTCCTGATTTGAGAGCGATCGTTATTATTCACTCAATACCTCCATTAGTACTAACTCAACCCTAACAACCTTGCCCCTTGATAAAACAGCGTACTCACAACCCACGCCCAAATCAGTCCATAGGTAACTGATAGAAGGGTAAACCTGATACTCTTAGATTCGCTGCGGATAGTGGCGACTGTTGCCAAACAAGGAGTATACAGCAGGCAAAAGAGCATAAAACTGTAGGCTTGAATTGGTGAAATTGTCTGGGCAAGGGTTGCTTGGACAACATTTGGATCGCTGAGATTGTAAATAGTTGCGAGAGAGCCGACCAAAATTTCTTTAGCGATGAAGCCGAAGATCAAGGCAATAGTTAACTCCTTGGGTATACCAGCCGGATTTAAGATTGGGGCGAAAAACTCTCCAATGCGAGTGGCGTAACTCATGTTCTCGCTACCAGGTAAATGGGTGAGCAACCAAACCGCTAACACACCGATCGCAATCCATCCACCAGCCCGCTGCAAGAATGCTTTTACCGCATCCCAACCTGTAACCGTGCCAACCAAAAGCGGGGTGGTAACTAGCATCCCAATTGGGTTTGCCGTGCCTTGAGGTAAGTTGCTCAACAGCCAAACACCAGCCACCCCTGCTGTAATGAATCCTGTTGCCCGTTGGAGAAAGTGCTTGAATTCACCCCATCCTCGCAGCCAGATTTGCTGGAGTGTAGGAAAGCGATAGGGAGGCAGTTCGATCGCAAATGGTTCGCGATTTTGAAAATGCCCTTTCATGATTAATCCCGTCAGCAGTGCCACCAGGAAACTAAATAGGTAAAGTGAGAATAGTACAAATGGTCCCCACGTGCGATCAAACAGGGCGTCAATAATAAACACAAATACTGTTAAGCGTGCCGAACAGAGGGCAAAGGGAACGATCAGAATTGTTAGCAAGCGTAATGCCCGCGATCGCATCACTCGTGTCCCCATGATTGCCGGGATGTTACACCCAAACCCCATAATCAGCAATACGAAGCTGCGCCCATCCATGCCAAAGCGATACATCAAGGAATCCATCATGTATGCTGCTCTGGAGAAGTAACCGCTATCTTCCACGATCGCCATCATAAAGAAAAACGTGATGACTAAGGGAATAAATGATGCTACTGTAGCTAAGCCACCATAGATTCCATCTACTAAAAAGCCCTGCCAAAACTCTGGTAAATTGACTGTCACTGGAGCAATGGCTACCTCTTGCAACCATCCTGTAATCGCATCAGCAACGTCCTGCAATGGCAATCCCACTAGCCAAACAAATTCAAACATCAAGTAAATCGACAGGAAAAATAACGGTAGCCCCAGCACCGGATGCAGCAGCACTGCATCTAGCCGTTCTGTCAGCGTCTTGAACAAGCGCGAGGGCATTTCGACGGTGTCTTCTAGAATTTCCCGGATTTGTGATTCTGAAATTGAGGGGCGTGCTTCAATCCGGCGCTTCAACTCTGGAGGGGCAATGGGAACTCGTGCTTGTGCCAATTCCTGGGTGATTTTGTGGATGGCGATCGCATAGCCGCTACCATACTTAGCACTCACCAGTACCACAGGCATCTCTAGTTTCTCTGCTAGTTTATGTTCATCTATTTTGATGCCAAAATGTTTGGCTTCATCTGCCATATTGAGAATTACAACAGCTGGTATTCCTAAGTCTTTGACTTGCAAAGGTAGACGAATCTGGCGATCGATCTGAGCCGCATTGAGAATTACTAGCACCAAATCCACGGGATAGGTTTCAAAAAAGCTTTGCACAACTTGCTCATCTTCAGAGTAACCCTCCAAGTCGTAGATTCCTGGCAAATCGACGAATTCCACCTTCCGTCCCCCCAGTTCGACTTCTGCCTCTAGCAAGTCAACTGTCACACCGGGCCAATTGCCTACGAAGGCTCCCGCTTTTGTAATGCGATTAAACAACATGGATTTACCTACATTTGGCATTCCCATGACAGCAACCCGCTTCACCCCAGGTTTAGATAGCTGCGGGAATGCTCTGGAACTGGAACCGTGACAATGTGCCATTTCACACCCCTTACTCCTCAGTCCTGTACGTTCACAAAAATTCCATCTGCTTCACACCGCCGCATTGCCACTTCTGTAGTTAATCCCACTCGCACGTGCAGGGGACCATTCAGCCATGCTTTGCGAAGTACCTTTACCTGCTGCCCGATTTTGAAGCCCATTGCTTCTAATCGTCTTAACAACCCCGGTTCCTCCACCTCCATTGAGGCGATGGTAGCTGTTTTACCGGGTTTCAACGCCGATAGTTTTACGCTCATGGTATTTCTTGTTCACAAACCAATCAATGGTGAGATGTTTCACTGGCAACACTAAACTGACGGCGGCTCTCAATCTAAATGCCATTAATAATTAATAGCAATAAGTATCGTAATTCCAAATTCCTTTGCCTGTATAAGGCATTCCCTAAAGCGGTAACTGGTTTGATTTTTGTTTCTTTTTTGAATTTTTACTGTCATTTTCCAAAAGATGTAAATCTGTATCTAGAAACCATACTTGGTAACCCGTGAAGACAATACCAGCATATTGTCAATTTAGTACATAATTTTTTTAGTTTAATGAGAATTATTTTTAATATAACTGAGTTCATATGCAAAAAAACTAAATTTTTTATTAAAAAAATATATTTGATGAATACATTCAAAACCGAAAATTTTCGGGAAAGGCGTCTGTAAATGCTTTTTTTTTAAAATGATTGCGTTAGATAGAAATTAATTACTAACACTATCAAATAGATTTATATTCACAGTTAGGTGTGTCTTGTCAGCAGTTTTTACTGCTGTACCTACTCATGCCATGAACGAGTTTGTCAGTGGGATATTTAAATCCCGAACGGATGAATTCCCACCGATGAAATCGCCACAAAACAGGGAGGGGAAAATCATAATGACAATCGCCATCAACTCAGAAACAGCTAAGCAAGCAACGCTTCAGAAGTCAGAAATTAATGCTGGAATCAATTATCATGTGGTGCATGCAATTCCAGGACGGGTGAGATTTCGGGTTCCCTTGCTTGCTCATAACCCTGATTATGCTGATAACTTACTTTATTTGCTGGAATCAGATAGTCGGGTGATGGGAGTGCGCTTGAATCGACAAGCAGCTTCTATTGCTATTAGTTATCAATTATCTCAATTATCTGATAGTTGCGTCGAAAATCAGTTCATGCAAGCGTATTTAGTGCGCTTGCTTCAACAAGCAAAGCAAAATCAAATTCAAAAGCCAAAAGCCAAAGTAGAGAAAAAAGAAGTTGATCAAGTGAAATTACCTGCCTTTGCTGCCATTTTGGCTTTATTAGGTTTGGGATTTCCGATTCCGAGAGCAATCATTGCTGCAACTGTAGCACTTGCCGCTTTACCAATTGCTAAACGTGCTTATGCAAGCATCACCAAAGAACAAAAATTAAATATAGATTGCCTGGATTTGATTGCGATCGCCTTAACTGCTGCTCAAGGCAATTTACTCACACCAGCTTTGGTAATGACACTGCATGAAATTGGAGATACAATCCGCGATCGCACAGCTCGAGTAACCTACAATCGCGCCACAGATTTACTCGAATCCTTGGGGCATTATGCTTGGGTAGAACAACCAGATGGACAGAAAAAACACATTCGAGCCACGGAAGTTAAGCCTGGAGATACAGTCATAGTCTATCCAGGTGAGCAAATTCCCGTAAATGGGAAAATCCGACACGGAACAGCTTTGATCGACCAGCAAAAACTTACCGGCGAATCTATGCCAGTTGTGCGTAAGGCAGGGCAATCGGTTTATGCCTCAACCTTAGTCCGTGAAGGAGAAATTTACATCCTCACCCAACGTGTAGGCATTGCTACCCGTGCCGGAGCCAGTATCGATTTAGTGCAACAGGCTCCCGTTCACGATACCAGAATGGGAAATTACGCCGCCACCATTGCTGACAAAGCAATAGTACCTGCACTAATTTTTGCTGGCATTGTCTTAGCTGCAACCCGTAACCCAGCAAGAGCTGCATCTATTCTTACTCTCGACTTTGTTACCGGCATTCGCGTCTCTCTACCTACAACCTTCTTGGCAGCATTACATCATGCCACCAGACACGGAGTTCTCATCCGTAGTGGTCGCGCTTTAGAAAAATTGGCACAGGTAGATACTCTAGTCTTTGATAAGACAGGTACTTTAACTAAAGGAGAAATCGAGGTTGTGCGGCTAGAAACAGTGCCAGGAAGAATGTCTGCCCGTGAGGTATTAAAACTAGCCGCCGCCGCCGAACAACGCTTGACTCATCCCTTTGCTGAAGCAGTTGTGCGTTATGCCGAAAAACAAGATGTAGAAATTCTGCCACGCCAGGAATGGGTGTATGAAATTGGTTTGGGTGTGCGGGCTGAGATTGAT
>JANZYY010000773.1 GCA_026419705.1 Fischerella sp. | reverse complement strand
CGGATGTAGGGATCGCCACCTTTCATAACCAACGGTGGCCGTCTATTTTTAAACACGGGATCGGGACGCGATCGCAACTCACCAATTATATACCACTGAAATAAATACACAAATGCCAACAAAGCGGCTAGTGGTCCGATAAATTTTTCAATTCCTTTGAGTTCCCAACCTTTCAGAGTCCCACTCCTTAAAAAAATTGTCTGCCATGCCCATCCAAAATATAACAATCATCATCGACGTACTCATTTCCGGAAAATTCTCATTTATGGGCATAGCAAAGGGAATTGGGGATTAGGGATTAGGAACTAGCCGTGTCAAGGCGGGTAAAAAAACGAACCCAAATCCTAGTAGAAAAGACTATTTTCCTCTTTGTGTGTTTGTGTCTTAGTGTTTCAATCATTCTTTTTTCACCACCAAGACACTAAGACACCAAGAAAAATCTATTTTCAAGACTCACACCTTGACAGGGGTAGATTAGGAACCTAGTACCCAATACCTAATACCCGATACCCAGTACCCAATTCCCGTTAAGCGGGAGATTTAGCGAGAACTTGAGGTTGATAGGAGATTTCGTTTGTCAGGGGACAACCTTGCTCAAATTCTGTGATATTTGAGATTGTTGTTTTAGAGATATCAGTTAGTGCATTGCGAGTAAAGAAAGCTTGATGGGCTGTAATGACAACATTTGGAAATGATTGCAACAGCTGAAAGACATCATCCTCAATTACGCTGTCAGACAAATCTTCAAAGAACAGGCCATTTTCTTGCTCGTAAACATCAATTCCAAGATGACCAATCTTTTTTGATTTGATTCCTGCAATTACAGCTTCGGTATCAATCAGTCCACCTCGACTGGTATTGATCAGCATGACTCCAGGCTTCATTTGCTCAATCGCATTCGCGTTAATTAAATGATGCGTTTCTGGAGTGAGAGGACAATGCAATGAGATAATGTCCGCGTTGGCAAACAATTCTGACAATTGTACATAGCGGGCGTTAGCAATTGTCTCAAACTTGGAATTGGGAAAAGTATCATATCCAAGTAAATGACAGCCAAATCCATGCATGATTTGGGCAAAAATCATGCCGATATTGCCTGTACCAATGATACCAACAGTGCAACCATGCAGATCAAATCCCAGCAGTCCTTCCAAGGAAAAGTTATCATCCCGAACCCGATTGTAAGCCCGATAGAGCTTGCGATTCAGCATCAAGATTAAACCAACAGCGTGTTCTGCTACTGAGAAGGGAGAGTAGGCGGTCACTCGTGCAACCTTAATTCCCAATTCTGCTGCTGTTTTCAGGTCTACATGGTTGAAGCCGGTACAGCGCAGCGCCACAAAACGAGTTCCTTGCGCTGCTAAGAGTTTGAGGGTTTCAGCTCCGACATCATCATTGACAAACACACAAACCGCTGCAAACTCAGCTGCTAGAGAAACAGTTTGAGGACTCAATCTGGTGTCGAAGTAAACAAACTCATGATTCGCTTGAGCAGCTGCATTTGCTGCTTCCAAAAACTCACGATCGTAGGACTTGGTGCTGAAGACTGCAACTTTCATGCAATACTCTGAATGAATTGCTGAACAGGTTTGTTTGAACTGGGAACCAAAGTTGGTGTTGCGGAATCAAAGTATGAATCCAAATGTACCAGACGCTTACGCAGCAAGCGTTCGGGCAGGGTAATTTCGCTTCTGGTCAAGGGTTTTGGCAGAAGCAAAGTCCTGCATCATACATCAAATCAGTAACACCCCAAAGTTAAATATTAATAGCGGGATGATTTGATTGTCTCTTTTGATTGAAAAACTCAATTCTTGGTGTTCTTGGCGTCTTGGTGGTTCATTCTCCATCCCCATGGAATGCAACGCTGAAATTCCTATTATACTCAAGCCACGCTTGCAAATAACTCACTAAAGTTTTTCGCAGGAGCATCTGGTTTTGCCACAATCTCTACAATTTTATTCTGCGCTGCTGGCTCAAATAGTGCCTCAACGCAAACTTGAGCAACTTTTTGGCGGGGAATACTACCTTCAAATAAAGTATCAGCGTTTTGCATCACGATTGAGTCTGGGCTATCTTCATTCCTCAAG